>JAUQQL010000007.1 GCA_030578315.1 Thermodesulfobacteriota bacterium
TAAAAATCTCATACACTATATAGTAGTTAAATATTTAATTTTTTAAATATTTCTTCTTTATGCTTATAAAAGCTAAAGTTTATAACAAAGCGAAAGTTCTGGAGTATATGAATTTTCGTTAAGGTAAAAAATACCTTAAAGTAATCAAACTAATGAAAGGAAAATTTAAAACTATTTAAGGTTGAGAAGAGAGAATCATGAAAACTTTTATCTTTTTTGATCTTGATGGAACATTACTTGATAGCATGCCTTATCATGCCAAAGCCTGGATTGAGATTTTTTCTCGTTATAATTTAGAATTTAAAGAAGAAGAAGTTTACCTTTATGAAGGAGCTATAGAATTTGAAACTGTTCAAGAAATTTTTGCTAAAAAAGGAATAAAAATAGAAAAAAAGTTTTTTGAAGAACTTCTAAAAAAGCAAAAGGAGACTTTTATAAATAAATATGCAAAATATGTTAAGCCCTTCCCAGAAGTTCCTGAACTTTTAAAGCATTTAAAAAAAGAAAGAAAAAAACTTGCTTTGGTTACAAGTTCGCACACTGAAATTTTGGAAAAAGTTTTACCAAAGACTTTTCAAGAATTTTTCACTCTAATTCTTACAGGAGATAAAATCCCTAAGAGAAAACCTCATCCAGCACCATACTTAGAAACTTTAAAGATTCTTAAAGCTTCTCAACATAATTCTTTAGTAGTAGAAAATTCTCCTGCAGGAGTTATGTCTGCTAAAAATGCTAATTTATTTTGTATAGCCATAACTACAACTCTTTCGGAAAAATATCTTTCTTTTGCTGACCTCATAGTTAAAGATCATTTAGAATTGAAAAAAATATTATTAAATGGAGAAAAATAGATTAAAAGGCTTTCAGCAAAAATCATCTTTTTTCGAGGGATATTTTTCTAAATACAAAGATTTAATACCTGAATATGATAAGTTTCTTGAATATTTAAAAACACCTCTTCCTCAGTATTTCAGAATTAACAATCTAAAAGTTTTAGACAGCAATCATCTTTTAGAATTATTAAAAAACAAATATGGACTTATTTTTGAAGAAGTAAAAAAAGTTCCTCTGTTTTACAAGGTTATAGATAGCAAAGAACCTTCTTTAGGAAATTTAGAAGAATATGGGTTGGGACTTATTCACTCCATGACTTTAACAAGTAGTCTTCCTGTGATAGCTCTTGACCCAAAGCCTGAAGAGTTAATTTTAGATCTATGTGCAGCTCCAGGTGGAAAAACTGGTCTTATAGCCATGCTTACCGAAGATAAAGCTGTTGTAGTAGCTAATGATAAAAGAATTGACCGTTTAACGGCTTTAGTAGCTAATCTAAAAAGATTAGGAATTACTTGTGTAGTAACTACTTGTTATAGGGGAGAACTTTTTCCCTTAGGTATACCCTTTCAAAAAGTTATAGTAGATGTTCCTTGCTCAGGAGAAGGAAGATATAGAGTAGGTATGGAAGGTGAAATTTTGTACCAGAAATTTGGAAGAGCTAATCTACCTTCTATTCAAAAGGGATTACTTGTAAGAGCTTTTGACTTAGTTCAGCCTGGAGGAATAATTGTTTACAGTACATGTACTATTAATCCTGAAGAAAACGAAGCAGTAGTGG
Source organism: Thermodesulfobacteriota bacterium (assembly GCA_030578315.1). Lineage (GTDB taxonomy): Bacteria > Desulfobacterota > Thermodesulfobacteria > Thermodesulfobacteriales > Thermodesulfobacteriaceae > Thermodesulfobacterium. The sequence goes on from JAUQQL010000007.1 coordinate 1,613, forward strand.
ATTACTTACTTAGAAAAAGACAAGCAGAAATTTTAGACTGGGATTCTCCTTTACCTTATAGAACAGGTTTAACTGAATGGGAAGGTAAAACATTTCATCCTTCTCTTAAACTTACTAAAAGATTCTACACTCACGAAGTAGAAGCTGTAGGTTTTTATGTAGCTAAGATTAAAAGGTTAATTTGAATCGGAAAAAAAAATTTTCTTTGTAAAAAGAGCAATTTACTTTATTTTTCGCAAACCTAAAATTCTTTCTAAATAAAAAGTAAAATTACTTAAAATTTCTATTTAATAAAGAAAACATTGAATTTTATTTTTAACCTAAGATATAGTAAAAAATACGGAGGGGGCGGGATTCGAACCCGCGGTACGGGTTTTTAGCCCATACATGCGATTTCCAGTCGCACCCCTTCGGCCTCTCGGGCACCCCTCCATTTAAGGATTATCTGAAATAGCTTTTTTAAAATTTAATATCTCTTTCCCAATTTGCAAGAGTATAAAAATTAAAGTATAATATTTAAAATTATTAAATCTTTTAACTTTAAAGGAGATTTTCTTATTTATATACCTTTTGTAGACTTAAAAAGAAGTTATTTAATTTATCAAAAAGAATTAGAAGAAGCTGTACTTCAAGTGCTAAGAAGTGGCATTTATCTTAATGGTCCCCAAACTAGAGCAATTGAAGAAACATTAAGTTCTTACTTAGGAGTAAAGTATGCTGTAGGAGTTTCTTCTGGAACAGAAGCTCTTTACCTTATTTTAAAAGCCTTGGAGCTACCTAAAGAAAGTTATTTTTTAGTTCCTTCTTTTACTTTTATTGCTTCAGCAGAGGTAATTATAAGAGCTGGAATGATTCCTTATTTTTTAGATATAGAAGAATCCACTTATAATCTTTCTGTAGGCTCTTTAGAAGATGCTTATAAAAAGTTAACTAAAAAACGAAAGAAAGTTTCTGGAGTTTTAGCCGTAAGTCTTTTTGGTCTTCCAGCAGATTTAGAAAAGATAGAAATTTTTTGTAAAGAAAGGGAACTTATTTTAGTAGAAGATATTTGTCAAGCTTTTGGAGCCCAAATTGGAGATAGAAAAGCAGGTACTTTTGGAATAGCTTCCGCTACTTCTTTTTATCCTACCAAACCTTTGTCTGCTTTTGGAGACGGAGGAATGGTCTTTACTAATGATGAAAAACTTGCTTTTAAGATTAAAATTTTAAAAGAACACGGTCAAACTAAACCTTACTTTTATGAGTACCACGGACAAAATGGAAGAATTGATGAAATTCAATGTGCTGTTCTTCAAGTAAAATTTAAGTATTTTGAAAAAGAACTTAATTTAAGAAAAAAAATTGTAGAAAAGTATTTGGAAGGATTTAAAGACCTAAGTTCTTATTTAAAACTTCCTTATTTTCCTTCGGGTTATAAATCTTCTTACGCTTTATTTACTATAAGAACTAAATACAGAGAAGAACTAAAAAAGTTTCTGCAAAAAAATAAAATAGAAACCGGAATTTACTACTCTTTACCTCTTCATCTTCAACCTGTTTATAAAAAATTAGGCTTTAAAAAAGGCGATTTACCTGTTTGTGAAAAAGTATCAGAAGAAGTCTTAAGTTTACCTCTTTATCCTTATTTACGAGACGAAGAAGTAGAATATATTATAACCACGGTTAAAAGTTTTTACCAAAAATTTTAAAGGAAGCATTTTTATGAAACCTCTAGTTTTAATTTCTATTCCTTTTGAACTTTTAAAAGAAAAATATATAAATCTGGTATTAGAAAATGCTGTAAATGTAGAAGTTTCTTTGAAAGCTGAAAATTTGGATTGTTTTACAAGAAAAGATTTTAAAGAAGTAGCTCAACTTTTAAAGTTTAATAACTTAAAAACTACGGTTCATTTACCTTTTTTCGACTTATCTATTGGAGCGTTAGATCCTTGGATAAGGAAAATAAGTTTAAAAAGGATTTTCTTTGCTATAGAAAGAGCCAGACTTTTTGAACCTTTAAATCTTATACTTCACACTGGTTATTATTTAGAACATTATGAGAGACGCGTAGAGTGGTTAAAGTTTTTTAAAGAGGAATTATCCAAGGTTTTAGAGTGGTGTCAAGAAATGGAACTTGTTCTTTCTCTCGAAAATGTTTTTGAACCGGAACCTGAATTTTTAAAACCTATTTTTGAAACTTTTTCTGGTCTCTTCTGGTGTTTTGACCCGGCCCATGCAAAGGTCTTTTCTAATAAAGATGAACTTTACTGGTTGGAAGTTCTTCATCCTTTTTTAAAAGAAGTCCACTGTCACGATAATTTAGGTCAAAGGGACGATCATTTAGCTATTGGGAGGGGAGTAATAAAGTTTGCTGAAATTTTTAATTTCATTAAAAAAAATTCACTTTTGGAAATTTTACTTACTGTGGAAGCTCACAGTGAAAAAGATGCTCAATTAAGTTGGAAGTATTTAAATGAAGTTTTTTAAACTTGGATTAATATTTTTGTTATTGTTATTTTTTGGAAATTTGGATAAATTAAAAGCTATTGAAAATTTTAAAGAAATTTACTCTGAACGAGTAGAACCTTTTGAAGTTTTTCCAGAAACTTTAATAAAGAATTTACCTTCTGATATAGATTCTCAAGTAGCTTACTTTTTAAATTACTTTTCTAAAGAAAAAAAAGAAGTTGTTCAGAAATGGCTTAAAAGAGGAGCGAGATTTTTACCTTACTTTAAAACTATATATCGAGAATATGGACTTCCTGAAGATCTAGTTTATTTAGCTTTGATTGAAAGTGGATGCAACCCTTTTGCAGTTTCAAAAGCTGGGGCAGTAGGAATCTGGCAGTTTATTGAGGGAACAGCTAAACTTTACAATTTAAAAATTGACTATTGGATTGATGAAAGAAAAGACTTTATCAAAAGCACTCATGCTTCAGCTAAGTATTTAAAAAAACTTTATGAAATTTTTGGAGATTGGAGAATAGCAGTAGCAAGTTATAATGCTGGAGAAGGAAGACTTAGTAGAGCTCTAAAAGCTAAAAATTATATTGATTATTGGAAAGTTATGACCTCTGGGATTTTACCTTATGAAACTGTAGCCTACCTTCCTCAGTGGTTAGCTATTACTATTATAGCAAAAAATCCTGGCAAATATGGTTTTCAAGCTTTTAAGGAAGTGCCTTTAGATTTCGAAGAAATAAATGTACCTGGAGGAATAGACCTAAAAATTTTTGCTTTAGCTGGAGAAATTGACTATGAAGAACTGCTTTTACTTAATGCTGAACTTAGAAGAAACATTACTCCTCCCAATACTTTCTATACTTTAAAAGTGCCTTATGGAACAAAAAACTTAATACAAAAAAATTTTAATAAGATAAAAACTACAATTTTAAAAAAAACTACACCTTTAGGAACTTATCAAATAGTTACTTTGGATGTAGAAAACAAAGAAATTTCTTCTTCATCTTATAAAGAAATTACTTCAAATGCGCAAGCACAAAATTATACTCAAATTTCTAAAAACAAAAGTAAAAAAGTTAAAAGTAAAAGTAAAAAGTCAGTTCTTAAAGAAAAAAAGAGCAAAAAATTTTTTAATCAAAAAAGAAGAAAGCAGTTATGAGTTTTAAAAAATATATCATTATAGTAAAAATTGTATGTTTTTTGTTCTTTTTTAGTAATTTGTCTTTAGCTCAGGAAATAGTAGTTTCAGGCTATGTTTTAGAGAAAATAGTAAAGGAAGTTTTATATGACCGTAAAATAATTATTTTACAACCTACAAAAGGTGAATTTCATTCTTACGAACCTACGCCCTCTCAGTGGAATTATATTAAAAAAACTGAACTTCTAGTAATGGTAGGAACAGAATCCTGGGCAAATAAAGTTCTTAATCTGAGAAAAAATAAAACAACTCTCACTCTTAGTCAAAATAGAACTCAATTACCAGACACTCATCTTTGGTTTGATTTAGATGCAGTTAAAGACTTGATAGAAAGATTAGTTTCTTACTTTAAAAATAAAGATCCTCAAAAAGCTTATATTTACGAGAAACGGGCTCAACTTTTTATAGCTAATCTTCAGAAAGTTAAAAATAAATATCAACTTTTAAAAAACTGTAAGCATAAACAGCTTTATATTCTTGGTCATCCGGTTTTTTACTATCTTCTCAATAACTTAGGAATCGAAGAAGTAGCTCTTTTTAAAAGTCATGTTCACGAAGGAGAGATCAGTTTGAAAAAATTGTCTCAAATAGTTGGACAACTTAAGAAAAGTGGAGTAAAAGTAGTTTTCTTTACAGAACCAGAATTTGAAAGATTGGGCAAATTCTTTAAAGCTCAAGGAATTGAGGTTTTACCTTTACTTTCTGGAGATCTTCCATGGGAAGGCAATTTTATAACTCTTCTTGAAAAAAACCTTGAAAATTTTAAAATAGGACTTCAATGCAAGTAAAGTATATAAAAGGTTAATAAATGTCTACTACTTTGAAACTAAAAATCCTTTTGCTAATTTTTCTTTTATTTTTAGCTGGAATTTTACTGTTACCTACATTTGTTTGGGAACTTCCTGCGTGGTTTAAAAAGTATATTTATCGGGGTCAGCTTAAATTGGGACTAGATTTAAAAGGAGGTGTTCATCTGGTTTTACAACCAGATTTTAATAAGGCGATACATAATCGTTTGAATAATTATGTAGAAGAAGTTAAAGATAATTTTAAAAAAACTGGAATCAATTTTGAAAGTTGGTTTGAAGATTCGAAAGTACTTTTTAAGTTTTACAGAGTTGAAGATTTAGAGTCTTTTAAAAAAGAAGTGAATAAAGAACTTAAAATTAACCAAGAGTTTCAAAAAGACGGTTTTTGGTTTGTAGAACTTACACTTTCAGAAGAACAGCTTAAGTACATAGAAGATAATATTCTAAACCAAGTTCTTGAGGTAATAAGAAACAGAATTGACCAATTTGGAGTGGTGGAACCGGTTATTACTAAACAGGGAAAAGACAAAATCGTAGTACAGCTACCAGGATTTAAGGATCCTGAAAGAGCCATCAACATTATTGGGCAAACTGCTCAGTTAGAATTTAAACTAGTAGACGAAGAAACTATGAAAAAGACCGACTTTCAAACCCTTATGGATATCTTTATGCAAAAGAAAAAAATTTCTCAGGATGCACCTTTAGAAGAATGGAGAAAATTATTTAAACCTTATATACCTGAAGACTCGGAATTTTATTTCTTAACTGAAAAAGAGCGAGAAACTGGAAAAGTTTTAAAAAGGCCTATAGTTTTAAAAAAACAAGTTTTACTAACGGGAGATTATCTTAAGAATGCTCAAGTAAGGATTAATCCTGATTTTAACGAACCCTATGTCTGGCTTCAATTTAATACTCGCGGAGCTAAAATTTTTGAAGCCATTACTGAACAATATGTAGGACATCGTTTAGCTATAGTTCTTGATGATGTGGTAAGGTCTGCTCCAGTGATTAGAGAAAAAATTTCGGGAGGAGAGGCTCAAATTACCGGAAGCTTCACCATGGAAGAAGCTCACGACTTAGCCTTGGTTCTGAGAGCAGGTGCTCTTCCCTCTCCAGTTAAAATTTTACAAAACATAACCATTGGTCCCTCCTTAGGAAGGGACTCTATTCAAAAAGGCTTAATTGCAGGTTTAATAGGAGCCTCTTTAGTCATTGTTTTCACTTCTATATATTACAAAATTTCAGGAGTTGTGGCAGTTATAGCTTTAGTTTTAAATATTTATTTTCTCTTAGCTTTTCTTTCAGCTTTCCAAGCTACTTTAACACTTCCAGGTATTGCAGGAATTATCTTGAGCATTGGTATGGGGGTTGATTCCAATGTGCTTATTTTTGAAAGAATAAGAGAGGAACTTAAAGTAGGGCGTTCCCCTTTTTCAGCTATTTTTCAAGGTTATTCTAAAGCTTTCTGGACTATTTTTGATGCTCATATCACAGTTTTAATCACTTCTCTCATACTTTTTATTTTTGGAACCGGACCAATAAGGGGTTTTGCTGTAACTCTTTCTGTTTCTATCATAGTGAATCTCTTTACTGCTATTTTCGTTACCAAGCTCTTTTACGAATATCTTTATGAAAAAGGAAAAAACTTTCAAATATCCTTCCTAACTTTACTAAAAGATAAATTATTCAATTTTATGAAATATCAAAAGATTCTTTTAGTTTTTTCAGCTATCTTCTGTGCTATAGGAATTATAGGAGGAATTTTGACATCTCTGGGAAAAGCTAATCTTGGGATAGACTTTACAGGAGGTATTCTTCTTTATCTAAAAAGTGAAAACCCTGTTTCCTTAGATAAAATTAGAAAAGTTCTATTAGAAGAAAACATTAGAGACTTTACCCTTCAAGATGTTAAAGAAGAAAACTTGGTCTTGCTAAAGATAAAGATTTCTCAAGAATCTCCTTCAGAAGAAGGTAAAAAAGTTTTAAATATTTTAAATACTAAATTTCCAGAATATAAGTTTACTGTAGAGGCTAACGAAGAAATTGGTTCACTTGTAAGCAAAGAACTTAAAACTAAGGCTCTCTTAGCTATTCTTGGGGCTTTAGCAGGAATCATTCTTTATCTTACTTTTAGATTTAATTTTTACTTTGGAATTGCAGCAGGAATAGCTACTTTCCATGATGTACTTTTTGTTTTAGCTGTATTTTATCTTTTAGGAAAAGAAATTAATCTTCTTTTTATTACTTCTCTTTTAATCATTGCTGGTTATTCTCTAACAGATACAGTGGTTATTTTTGACAGAATTAGAGAAAATATCTTAAATAAAGAATTTAGGGACTTTAACCATTTAATCAATATAAGTATTAGTGAAGTTTTTTCAAGAACTATTATTACTACAATTACTACTCTTTTTGGTTCAATAAGTATTTTAATTTTCGGAGGTGTGGTATTAAGAGATTTTGCTTTAGCTTTGACTATAGGATTTTTAATAGGAACTTACAGTTCTATTTTTGTAGCTTCTCCTATTTTAAAATTTTTACATAAAGGTAAAATTCCCAAACTTACTCCCAAAGAGCACCTGCTTTAAGCCTTTGACCACAGGCAAATTGATAAGCAGATATTTTCTTTTTCCCTTCCATTTGAACTTCTTTTATTAAAATAGCTCCCTCAGAAGTTGCAACCAAAATTCCTTCCGGATTTAAATTTAAAATAGTTCCAGGAGGGGTTTCGTGTTTTAAAAGAACGGCTTTAGCAGAAAAAACTTTAACTAGTTTGTTTTTATAATAAGTATAGGCAGTAGGCCAGGGGAGCAAAGCCCTAACCTTTCTTTCAATAAAAATAGCAGGTTCCTCAAAAGTAAAAAAACCATCTTCTTTTTTAATTAATGGAGCATAAGATACCTCATTATTTCCCTGAGGAAAAGGTTTAAGTAAGTTCTTTTTGTGAAGTTCTATAGCTTCTATAATAGCTTCCTTAGCAAGTTGACTTAGTTTATGATTCAGTTCAATAGCAGTGTCTTCCTCTAAAATAGGAAGCTCTTTTTGAAGAAGTATAGGACCGGTATCTAACCCTTCTTCCATAAGAAAAATAGTTATTCCAGTTTTACTTTCTCCGTTTAGTAAAACCCAATTAATGGGAGACGCACCTCTGTATTTAGGTAAAAGAGAAGCATGAATATTCCAGCATCCGTACTTAGGAAGCTCCAAAATTATTTTAGGTAAAAGCTTACCATAGGCACAAACTATTATAAGGTCTGGAGAAAGTTTTTTTAGTTTGGTTATAAAGCTTTCGTCTTTAAGTTTTTCGGGTTCCAAAATAGTGAGTCCTTTATTTTGAGCCCAAAGTTTAACAGGTGAAGGAGAAGGCTTAAGCCCTCTTCCCTTAGGTTTTTCAGGTTGAGTAACTACCGCTAAAAGAGTTTCTCTTTCAAAAATTCCTTCTAAAGGAGGAATAGCAAATTCCGGAGTTCCAAAAAACACAATTTTATATTTTTGCGTCATAAGTTCTATTTAGTGTAAAGCAATTCTTTTTTGTTCTATAAATTCCTCTACTTTTTTAAATTGAAATTCATTAAGTTCATTTATATCTACTATAATTTTATCTCCCTCATTAAAAACTCCTTCTAAAATTTTTAAAGCTAAAGGATTTTCTATACAGCGCTGAATAGTTCTTTTTAAAGGTCTTGCTCCAAAAAGCGGGTCATAGCCTAAAGTAGCTAATAATTCTTTAGCCTTTGGAGAAAGTTCTAAAAATAATCCCTTTTCAGCAAGTCTTTGATTTAAGTATTTAATTTGAATTTCTACTATATTGATTATATCTTCCTTGGTTAAGTTGTTAAAAGTAATTATTTCATCGATACGATTTAAGAATTCTGGTCTAAAGGTGCTTTTTAGAAGTTCAAAAATTCTTTTTTCTATTTCTTCACGAGTTAAAGATGGGTCTTGGAAATAAAAACTCCCTAAATTAGAGGTCATGATGATAATAGTATTTCGGAAGTTTACCGTTCTTCCTTTACCATCAGTTAATCTTCCGTCATCAAGAACTTGCAATAAAATATTAAACACATCAGGATGAGCCTTTTCAATTTCGTCTAAAAGAATTACTGAGTATGGTTTTCTTCTTACAGCTTCAGTAAGTTGACCACCTTCTTCGTAGCCTACATATCCAGGAGGAGCACCTATAAGTCTTGAAACCGAATGTTTTTCCATATATTCACTCATATCCAATCTTATCATAGCTTCTTCAGTATCAAACATGAACTCAGCTAAAGCTTTAGCTAACTCTGTTTTACCAACTCCTGTAGGACCTATAAAAAGAAAAGAACCTATAGGACGGTTAGGGTCTTGAAGTCCTGCTCGCGCTCTTCTTAAAGCATTAGCTACTACAGAAATTGCGTGGTCTTGACCAACAACTCTTTGTCTTAATCTTTCTTCAATTTTTAAAAGCTTTTCTCTTTCGCTTTCCAGTAATTTGCTTACAGGAATACCCGTCCACTTAGAAACAATATTAGCTATATCTTCTGAATCTACCTCCTCTTTTAAAAATTTATGTTTTTTCTGTAGTTCTGAAAGTTTTTGATTCTCCTGTTCAAGTTGTTTTTGAAGCTGAGGTATAATTCCATAAATAATTTCTGCAACCTTATTCAAGTCTCCCTGTCTTTCTGCTTGCTGAGCCTCTATTTTAGACTGGTCTATTTTTTCTTTTAATTTTCTAATATTCTGAATAATTTCTTTTTCTTTAATCCATTGAGTTTTTAATCCTTCTACTTTAGTTCTTAGCTCCTGCAACTGACCCAAAATTTTAGAAAGCCTTTCTTTTGCTTTTGGGTCTGTTTCTTTTTCTAAAGCTACTTTTTCTATTTCCAATTGTTTAATCTTTCTTTCAATTTCATCAATTTCTGTAGGCATAGAATCAATTTCTATACGAAGTTTAGCAGCAGCCTCATCTATTAAGTCTATAGCTTTGTCTGGTAAAAATCTATCAGTAATATATCGGTGAGAAAGAGTTACTGCAGCTATAATTGCATTATCAGTAATTTTAACTCCATGATGTACCTCATACTTTTCTTTAAGACCTCTTAAGATAGCTATAGCCTCTTCAGGAGTAGGTTCATCAACATATACGGGCTGAAATCTTCTCTCTAAAGCTGGGTCTTTTTCAATATATTTTCTATACTCATCAATAGTAGTAGCCCCAATACATCTGAGTTCTCCTCTAGCAAGAGCGGGTTTTAACATGTTAGCAGCATCTATAGCTCCTTCAGCAGCTCCTGCTCCTACTAAAGTATGGATTTCATCTATAAAAAGAATAATTTCTCCTTCACTAGCTTGAACCTCCCTTAGCACAGCTTTTATTCTTTCCTCAAATTCTCCTCTAAATTTAGTTCCTGCAACCAAGGCGCCTAAGTCTAATTGAATAACTCTCTTGTTTTTCAAAATTTCAGGAACATCTCCTGCTACAATTCTTTGAGCTAAACCTTCTACGATGGCAGTTTTACCAACTCCAGGTTCACCTACTAAAACTGGATTATTTTTGGTTCTTCTTGAAAGTATATGCATCACCCTTCTTATTTCCTCATCTCTTCCAATTACTGGGTCAAGTTTACCTGCCCTGGCTAACGAGGTTAAATCTCTACCAAACTTTTCTAAAGCCTGATACTTTTCTTCAGGATTCTGGTCTGTAATTCTTTGCCCTTTTCTAATTTGATTTATAACCTGTTTAGCACTACTAAAGGTAACTCCTCTTCTTCTTAAGGTTTCACCTGCTTGGGTAGGACTATCTATAATGCTTAAAAGAAGATGCTCAGTTGAAATATATTCATCTCTCATTTCCTTTGCTAAAGCTTCAGCTCGGTCTAAAATTTGTTTTAAATTTATAGAGATATAAAGTTGATAGGCTCCTCGTGAAATTTTAGGAAATCTCTCTAAAATTTCTTCTAATTCCGAAGAAACTATTTTAGAATTAACTCCTAATCTATCTAAAATAATGGGGATTATACCTCCTTCCTGTTCTACCAGGGCTTTAAGTAAGTGTTCTGGCTCCAATTGAGAATGACCATAAGATTCTGCTATTTTTTGAGCCTCTTGCAAGGCCTCTTGAGCCTTAAAAGTAAAACGTTCTAATCTCATAAAAACTTACCTCCTTTAGATTTTTTTAGAAAAAATAAGTATGGTTTTTAAAGTTTCAATTGTATATTTAAAAATAATTCTGTTTTAAAAATTTTACAAATTTTAACCCTTGAAAATTAAATTAGTATGTTTTAATTTTTTAATTAAAAGAAAAACAAAAATAAAAGGAGGTGAAAAAAATGGCAGATTTAATTCTTTGGCGTCCACTTCAAGAATTAAAAAAAGAAATGGATCGTATATGGCAAGAATTTTTTGGTAAATCTTATTTACCAGAGAAATGGATAACTTTTGAATGGTCACCAGCTATAGATGTTTCTGAAACAGATAACGAAGTTTTAGTAAAAGTTGACTTACCTGGTGTAAATCCTGATGATATAGAAATAAGTTTAAGTGAAAATATTTTGACTATTAAAGGTGAAAAGAAAAAAGAAGAGGAAGAAAAGAAAGAAAACTTTTATAGAATGGAAAGATATTATGGTAGTTTTATGAGATCTATTCAGTTACCATGTGAAATAGAAGAAGATAAAATTTCAGCTACTTATAAAGATGGAGTATTAAAAATAGTATTACCTAAAAAACCAGAAGAAAAGAAAAAAGTTATTAAAGTAAAAGTAGAAAAGTAATTTAAACAAAATAACAGGGGAGCTTACTCCCCTGTTATTTTTTGAAACTTTTATTGAAAGTGGTTAAAGCCTAAAGGATAGATTTTCCTTTTTAAATTTTTTTCTGAAAGATAAAGTTCTTTTTCATGAATAATTTTCCCTATCATAAAAAAGGTTCGGTTAAGTTTTTGGGCTATTTTTTCTAATTTTTCTAAATTTTCTTCTTTTACTGTAAAAAGTAGAGCATAATCTTCTCCTCCTGAGAGGGCCTCTTCCAAAGTAGCATTTAATCCTATTGGAATTCTTTCTTTCCAAAGTTCTGCTCCTACTTCATTTTCCTCACAAATTCTCCAAAGGTCAAGTAAAAGTCCATCAGATATGTCTATCATTGAAGTAGCTAAATTGTAATAAGAGAGTGTAATTCCAAGTTGAATTTCAGGTTCTGGATGAAGATGAGCTCTTTTTAAATGTTCAGGGATTTTTTCTAAAGGAGTTCTTTTAATTTCTTTTAAAAATGCAGCACTTTCTCCAAGAGGACGGGAAACAAAAACATAATCACCTACTTGAGCCCCTTTCCTTAAAATCGGATTTTCGGTTTTACCTATTAATACTAAATTTACAAAAAACACTGGGCTTTTAACTGTATCTCCTCCTATCAATTTCGCTCCATACTTTTCAAGAGTTGAGATAAGTCCTTCCATAAAAGATTCTAGCCAGAATTTCTCTAAAGGCTTTGAAGAACCAAGAGTTAAAAGAGCAAAATCTGGGCTACCACCGGTTGCTGCAAGATCACTTAAATTGGAAGTTGCCAGTTTAACTCCCAGGTCATAAAAGGAAGTATATTCCCAACTAAAATGTATGTCTTCCACTAAAGCATCCGTAGTTAACAGTAAATACTCTTTTTCAGAAAGTTTAATTACTGCACAGTCTTCATTTTTAGACTTCAAAACAGGAAATTCTTCAAAAAGATATTTTTTTAAAAAATGTATCCATTCCTTTTCTGTCATTTAACTTATTCAGCAGAAATAAGTTCAAACTCACTAAAGAAAAAAGAGATTTCTTTCTGAGCAGATTCTAAACTATCAGAACCGTGAACCGTATTTTTTTCTTTATCCAATCCAAAGAGCTTTCTTATAGTACCTTCTTTAGCCTCCTTAGGATCAGTTGCTCCCATTATTTCTCTTACTTTTTGAATAGCCATCTCTCCTTCTAGAACCATAGCTACAAGTGGACCAGAGCTAATATAATCTGTAAGGCTGTCGTAAAAAGGTTTATTTTTATGAACTGCATAAAAAGCTTGAGCTTGTTTTTTGGAAAGTCTTACCTTTTTTAAGGCTATCACTTTCAGTCCATTTTCTTCAAAAATACTTATTATTTTTCCTATAAGATTTCTTTCTACTCCGTCAGGTTTGATCATGACTAAAGTTCTTTCCATAGTAGCAACCTCCACTTTACTTTTTATATAAGTTCTACTTCCACCTCCTCTCCTTCTTCCAAACCCAAAGATTGAGATAAAATCTTGACTATTCCATCTGCTTTTACTAAACTCATTATAAGTCCAGATTTACTCAATAAAGGCAAAGCCCACAATGTTCCATCCCTTTCTTCTAAAGCTACACGAACAAAATCCGTTCTTCCCATCTGAGAAGAAATACTTCTTTGCAGTTTAGCTTTAACACAGGTTTTAAACTGCTTAGTTTTTAATCCCATCATTCTTTTTAAAACAGGTTCAACAAAAAGTTTAAAACATATATAAACCGCTACAGGATGACCAGGCAATCCAAAAACAGGTTTATTTTGAGGTATTCCTACTATAACAGGTTTTCCAGGTTTTATACTTACTCCATGAAAAAGAATTCCTGGTTCACCTAAATCTTCAATGATCTCAGCTACCATATCCTTTGTTCCCGCACTTGTACCCCCTGTTATCAAAACAACATCACTTTTAACAAAAGCTTCTTTAACAGCGTTTTTGATTTCTCCATAATCATCTTTTACAATCCCTATTTTTAAAGGATTTCCTCCTATTTCTTTTATTAATCCTGTTAAAGTAAATGAATTTATATCTCTTACCTTGCCAGGATAAACTTTTTCGTAGTGAGGAACTATTTCATCACCTGTGAGGATAATAGAAACCTCGGGTTTTTTCACTACCTTTACTTTGGTTATTCCTAAACCTGCTAGAACTCCAACATCTTGTGGTCTTAATTTTTGACCTGCAGGAAATACTAGTTCTCCCTTTTTAACATCTTCGTCTTTAAAAATTACATTTTCTCCTGGAGCCACTGGTTTTAAAACTTCTATTAAATCTGAAGAAATCACATTCACTTGTTCAAGCATTATTACTGCATCAGCTCCTTCAGGAAGCATCCCACCTGTAGAAATACTTGCTGCCTCTCCAACTTCTATTTTAAAGTCAGGAACACCTCCGATAGGAACTTCTCCCTTCAATTTCAAATAAACAGGTGAGAGTTCTTTAGCTCCAAAAGTATCACTGGCTCTTACTGCAAATCCATCAACTGTTGACCTTTCAAATCCTGGAAGGTCTTCCGGAGAAAAGATATCTTCATAAAGAACTCTACCATAACTTTCTTCTATAGAAATTACCTCTGGCGATAGACTTCTAAAAGGAATATGAGAAAAAAGTAAAAAAAGAGCCTCTTCTAAAGAAATAAATTTTTGATTAAGCATAAATTGTAAAGTTTAAAGAAAATTTCTACTTTCCAAAAATGGTCAAAGGAGCATAAGTATGAGTACCTTCAATTACTTCTATTCCAGCTTTTTCTTTTATAGCAGTAAGCAAATCATCCCTTCTTGGACAAAATTTCATAATACAAGTGCCAACATGAATAGCATCTAAGTTTTCGTTGAAAGCAGCAAGTTGCATTTTTAAAAGACCCATAGCCGGTATAACTCTACTTTTGTTTCCTTCACATCCTGCACAGTCTATAATACCTAGTAATTGGGCTCCTTCGTCTTTGTATCTCTCAAACTCCCCTTCCTTCCGATTTAAAGCTACTAAACATTGAACATCTCCTGGACACAAATTTTGAGTTCTAATCATTTTACAAGAAATTATAGCTATTTTTTTCATAATTTCCTCCTCCTTTTTTGGTTTGTTAAATTATTTTATCACTATTGTTGACTTTTAGCAAATTTTATGGTATTTAAAATTAGGACCTTTGAATAGCATCTGAACATAAGGAGGAAAACAATGAAAAAGATTTTTTATTTTTTATATTCTTTTTTATTTTTTTTTCTCTTTACTTTTTTTAATACAAACTTAAAAGGTTACACCTCTGAAATTTCAGATTTAGAAGAAATTAATGCTATTTCTGCAGTAGCTTTAGATGTTAGTACTGTAAAGATTCTTTATGCCAAAAACCCTCACCTTAAGATTCCTCCTGCAAGTACAGTAAAGTTGGTTACTGCTATGGTGGTTTTAGATAAACTTCCTTTAGATCAAAAAGTTATTATTTCTAAAAACGCTTCTCAAGTTTCAAGTGTAGCTCCTAAATTAATGGAAGGTGAGGTATATACGGTTTTAGACTTACTTTATTTTATGCTTCTTAAATCTTCCAATCAGGCTGCTGTAGCTTTAGCTGAAGCTGTAGCAGGTTCAGAAGAAAATTTTGCTTATTTAATGAATAAAAAAATTAAAAGTTTAGGACTTAAAGATTCGCATTTTGTAAATTCTTCCGGACTTCCTGCTTCTAATCAGTATACTACAGCTTACGAATTAAGTTTAATTCTTTACGAAGCTTTAAAATATCCATTAATAAAAGAAATAATAAACACTCCTGTTAAAATTATAACTTCCCAGCAGGGAAGAACTTTAGTAATTAAAAATACTAATAATTTGTTAGAGGACCAGGAAGTAAAAAACATAATTATTGGAGGAAAAACAGGATACACCCAAAGTTCTCGTCACTGCTTAGTAAATACTGCAGTTTTAGAAAACAATCGCTTAGTAATTACCTCAATTTTAGGAGCTCCTACCAGAGAAAGTTTGTGGGAAGAAACTAAAAAGTTATTAAAATTTTCTCAATTAGTTTTAGAAAAAAAAGTTACTCCCGTCATTATAAACACTGCTATAAATACTCATCTTTGGGCAGGAAAAAAAACAGTAAGTTATAAAAAGATTAAATTTAATTTAAATAACCCTAGAAAAAAAAGTGCAAACTTTAAAAATGTAAACAAAAGTAAAAAAATACTAGTTTATAAATCTAATTCCAAACCTAAAAAAGTTTCTAAGAACTTGAAAATCAGTAAAATTAAATCTTAAATTTTTGGGCTATGCACATTGCAGTAATTGGTACAGGATATGTGGGTTTAGTTTCAGGTGCAGGTTTGGCTGATTTTGGTTTAACAGTAACTTGTGTAGATAAAGATAAAGAAAAGATAGAGATTTTAAAAAAAGGCATAGTTCCTTTTTATGAACCAGGGCTTGAAGACCTAGTAAAAAAAAATCTTAAAGCAGGAAGATTAAGATTTACTCATAAGTTAGAGGAGGCTGTTAAAAATTCTTTGGTTATTTTTATATGTGTAGGAACTCCGTCTAACTTTGATGGTTCTGCAGATCTTTCTCAAATAAAGGAAGTTGCTTTATCTTTAGCTGAAATTATAGATGATTACAAAGTTATTGTAACTAAAAGTACTGTGCCTATAGGAACTAACAGATGGATAAAATCTCTTATAGACACTTATAAAAAAGTCCAAGTAGAAGTAGATGTAATTTCTAATCCCGAATTTTTAAGAGAAGGTTCTGCAGTAGAAGATTTTATGCATCCTGACAGGGTTATTATTGGAGGAGAAAGTTCTCATGCCCTAGCAATTATTAAGGACATTTATCGACCTCTTTACTTAGCAGAAACCCCTTTTATTATTACCAATTTAGAAACTGCTGAACTTATAAAATATGCTTCCAATGCTTTTTTGGCTCTTAAAATAAGCTTTATTAATGAAATTGCTAACTTTTGTGAAAAAGTAGGAGCAGATGTAACTGTAGTAGCCAAAGGAATAGGGCTTGACCCCAGAATTGGTAGCAAATTTTTAAATCCTGGTCCAGGGTTTGGCGGTTCTTGTTTACCTAAAGATGTAAAAGCTTTAATTCATCAAGGTAAAACTTTAGGTTCACCTTTTAAAATTCTAGAAGCTGTTTGGGAAGTAAACGAAAAACAAAAACTTAAAGCTATAGAGAAATTAGAAGCTTTGTTAGGTGAACTAAATAATAAAACTATAGGAATTTTAGGACTTTCTTTTAAACCTAATACTTCTGATGTTAGAGAAAGCCCTTCTTTGGTAATAGTTTCTGTTCTTCTTGAAAAAGGAGCGAAAGTAAAAGTTTACGACCCAGTAGCTATGGAAGAGTTTAAAAAAAACATAGGAAATTTAGAAATTACTTACAGTTCAAATCCTTTAGAATGTGCTACCTCAGTTGATGCTCTTCTAATTTTAACTGAATGGAATGAGTTTAGATTTTTAGATCTAACTCAGATAAAAAAAGTTATGAAAAAGCCTATTATAATAGATATGCGAAATATTTACGAACCTTCTACAGTAAAAAATTTAGGATTTGTCTATTCTGGAGTCGGGCGGTTATAAAATTTATTCAACAACCTTTTATCCAGTTTGTTTTTTAAAACTCACTTAAAAAAGGATTATTTCTCTTTTCTTCACCTATAGTAGAAATAGGTTTAGGTCCATAATCATGAGCAGGAAAAATTATAACATCTTCGGGAAGAGTTAGCAACTTTTCTTGAATGGATTTCATCATTTGGAAATAGTTTCCTCCTTCAAGGTCAGCCCTTCCTATAGCTTCTACAAAGAGAGTATCTCCTGTAAAAAGAACTTTATGTTTTTCGTTATAAAAACAACTTGAACCAGGGGAGTGTCCTGGAGTGTGAATAACTTTTAAATATTCTTCACCAAACTTTATTATGTCTCCTTCTTCAAAAACTTGATCAGCTCTTGGATTATCTTTAAATCCCATAGATTTAAAAAAAGATAAATTAGCAGGATTGCTAAAAAATTCGTCATCTAATTTATGAAGCATAAAAGGAATTTTTAAAACCTCTTTTATATATTCAACTCCAGCTATATGGTCTGGATGTCCATGGGTTCCTAATATATACTTAGGAATAAGTTGAAGTTGCACAATTTTGGATAAAATGTTTGGATCTGGATGCCCAGGATCTATTATTACAGCCTCCTGAGTTTTTTCACAGTAAACTATATAACAACATACTTCAAATAAACCCACTATAAGTCTTTCTATCTTCATTTTAAAATAACCTCCATCTTTAAAAGCTAATTTTTAGTTTTATTTTCGGTAGATAAAGAAAAAGGAGTAGTTTTTTCTAATTTTTTTATTTTTCTTTGAAGAGTAATAACTTTAAAAAAACCCAATAAAAGACCTAAAAGAAATCCTAAAATTATACTTATTATAATTACTAGAGATAAAGGTATATTTTCTAAAATTATACCTGGCAATAAAAAAACTTTAACTCTCGGTTCAACATTAAAAATTATAAAAAAAGTAATTAATATGATTCCTATAATCCATAAAATAAGTCTAAAATACATATATTTTTAAATTATAAATCTCTCGTTAAAAAAGTCAAAGGACAATTATTACAGTTAGGGTTTTTGTTTTTACAGAAAACTTTACCACAAATCACTAAAAGAGCATGGTATTCTTGATAAAGTTTTACATCTTCGGGTAAGTTTTCCATAAATAAGTTTTGAAGTTCGTCATAAGTGATCTCTTCAGAAATTAGGTGATGACGAGATAGAATTCTATAAGTATAAGCATCAACTACAAAAAAAGGAAGATTTCCAGCATAAAGTAGAATACTGTCAACAGTTTCTTTACCCAATCCTTTAATACCTAATAACTTGTTTCTAAGAAGTTCTTGCTTTTCTAAAAACATTTTTTCCAATTCCCCTTGGTACTCTTCAATTAAAAATTTAACGAAAGCTTTTAATCTTTTAGCTTTTAAGTTATGAAAACCGCAGGGTTTTATAATTTGAGAAAGCTTATCAACCTCTAAATAATAAAGTTTTAAAGGGTCTAAAAGAGAAAATTTTTTTAAATTGTTTAAAGCTTTTTCTACATTTCCCCAATTAGTATTTTGAGTAAGAATAGCTCCTACACAAATTTCAAAAGGATCTTTAGCTGACCACCAGTTTTGAGGACCAAAATAGTTTAAAAGTTTTTCATAAATTTCTTTTAAAATTTTACTCCTTAAGTTTTTCATTAGATTTTAAAAACTTTAGTTCCTGAAGGTATATCTAAAACTATATATCCTTCTTTAAAAAGTTCTTCTCTTATTTTATCTGCTAAATAGTAATTTTTTTCTTTTTTAGCTTTTTCTCTTTCTCTTACTTTTTCCTGAATTTTTTCATCTTTTACTTCTTCTGGAAGAGTAAAAACTTTAAAAACTTGATTAAATTCCTGAAAAGCTTTTAAAATTTCTTTTTTTAACTCCGAAGATAAACCTTTATAAAAAAAAGGGTAGATTTTTTTAAAAAAAGAGATAAGTTCAGAAATTGCTAAAGGAGTATTAAGGTCTTCCTTAATGGCTTTTTTCCAATTATTTGTAAACTCGGTTAAGGCTGCTTTTACTAGTATTTCTTCCTCTTTTAAAAGTTCTTTTTCTTGAACTCCTACTAAAAGGGCTAAATATTTTTCTATTTTTTCTAAAAGTTTTTGAGTTTCTTTTAAACCTTTCCAACTAAAGTTAAAAGGATTTCGGTAATGGGTTCTCAAAAAATAAAGTCTTAAAATTTTTCCTGAAAATCCTTTTTCTAAAATTTCTTTAACAGTGATTTTATTTTCAGAAGACAATTTTTTACCTTCTATATAAACTAAAGCTGTGTGGATCCAATAGTTAGCTAATTCTTTTCCAGTTAAAGCTTTAGCTACAGCTCTAGTATTTTCGTGGTGAGGAAAAAGAAGGTCTACTCCACTAGTGTATAAGTCAAAATTTTCTCCAAGATATTTTAAAGCTAAAGCTGCACAGTGAATATGCCATGTTGGTCTTACCTTACCGAAAGGCGTATTTATAAAATAACCATGCTTTAGTTCTAATATATGAACTCTTTTTAAGAGAGCAAAATCAAAAGGTTCTTCTTTCCCGTAATCTTCTAAATCTGTGGTAATTCCTGGTTTAAGAGTTTTAAAGTCAATTTTAGAAAGTTTTCCATAGTCGTTAAAACGCGAAAGGTCAAAATAAAGCGATGAAAATTTTTCATAAGCTTGATTTTTTTGCCAAAGTCTTAAGGCTAAATCTTTCATTTCTTCTAGATGGTCGCTTACTTTAGGATACAAATTGGCAGGTTCTATGTAAAGATGTTTTAAATCTTCTAAAAACTCTTTTTCTACATGGGAAGTTAATTCCTGTGGAGTTAAATTTTTTTCTAAAGCGGTTTTGATAACTCTGTCATCAAAATCTGTAATATTAACCACATGATAAACATTGTAACCTTTTAGTTTTAGATAGGCTTTTAAAATATCTACAGTAATAAGTCTTCTGTAAAAACCTATATGTGGTCTAGTATAAAGAGTAGGACCGCAGGTATAAATTTTAATTTTTTTAGTTTCTAACGGAATAAAAGCAACTCTTTTTTCTCTAAGAGTATCAAATAAAATAAGATCGGCTTCCTTTTCTGGAAAGGTAAAGCTCCAAAGAGGAGTAGAAAGATATTTTTCACCTCCATCCGGAGAAATTACTACTATTATCCCCTTTTCAATCTGCTCTGCCAATCTTAAAGCCCCTGCTAAAGCAGCTCCAGAGCTCATTCCCACAAATATTCCCTCATTTCTAGCTAACCATCTACTCCAATAAAAAGCCTCTTCGTCTTCAACATTTATAATTTGATGTAAAAGTTTTTTGTTAAAAATTCCTGGAGGATAAGATTCTTTCATGTTCTTTAAACCTTGAATTTTATGACCCACATTAGGCTCAACTCCTATAACTTTAAAAGGTAAACCAAAATCTTTAGCAAACTTAGCTATCCCCATAGCTGTTCCAGTAGTTCCCAGTCCGCAAACTACATAGTTTACTTTACCTTCTGTATCTCTCCAAATTTCAGGGGCAGTAGTTTTATAATGACTTAACCAGTTAGCAGGATTATTAAATTGATCTGGACAAAAATACTTATGAGGATTTGCCCTTACTATTTCGTAAACTGTCTCTATTGCTCCATCCGTTCCCTTTTCAGCTGGCGTTAAAAGAATCTCCGCTCCAAAAGCTTGCATTATTTTTCTTCTTTCTACAGAAGCCGACTCAGGCATAGCTATTATGCATTTATAACCTTTAACTGTACATACTAAAGAAAGTCCTATTCCAGTATTTCCGCTCGAAGCTTCTATTACAATTTTGTCGGCAGAAAGTATACCTCTTTTTTCTGCTTCCTCTATCATGAAAAGAGCAGGTCTATCCTTTATGGAACCTCCAGGATTTTGACTTTCTAATTTTATCCAAACTTCTATTCCAGACTTGACTTTTAAATTTCTTAATTTAATTATAGGAGTGTTGCCAATTTTTTGTAAAATACTATGATAAGAAGACATCTCAGAAGTCCTATTTTAAAGATAATCTTATTTTATCTTACTTTTAATCTTTGCCAAGCAAAAGAAAATATGGCTGAAAACTTTTTTAATCGTCTTATTCCTCAAAAATTTATTTATTTCCAAAATTTTTTTTATACAATCAAAGAACAAGATACTTTAGTTGATTTGGCAGTTTACTTTAAAGTTGGGTATTATCATTTGATTTTAGCTAATCCAGGAATAGACCCATGGGTTCCACCTGTAGGTTCTAAAGTAATTATTCCTAAAAAAATTTTAATACCTGAAGAGTTTTTAAATACTTCTAATGCTATTGTAATTAATATAGCTGAAAAACGACTTTATTATTTTAAAAACTCTTACTTTTTTGTTGCTCCTATTGGCATAGGGGTTGAGGGAAGTTTACCTCCTTTAGGGGTATACACGGTGGTGGACAAAAAGAAAAAGCCTTACTGGTATCCACCACCTTCTATAAAAAAAGAAGATCCTTCCTTACCAGATTGCGTACCTCCTGGACCAGAAAACCCTATGGGAGAATATGCTCTTTATCTTTCAAGAGGACTTTATGCCATTCACGGAACCAATAAAGTTTACAGTATAGGAAGAAGAACCACGCATGGATGTTTTAGACTCTATCCTGAACATATTGAGTTTCTTTACAAAAATGTTCCTATAGGAACTATAGTAAAAATAGTTTACGAACCTTATAAAGTAGCTTTTCAAAATGGAAAGATTTATCTTCAAGTTTATCCCGATTTTGAAAAAAAAATCAAAAACCCCTTTTTTTATGTATTTCAGAAAATTGAAAAATTAAGTGAACTTAAAAAAGTCAATTTTCAAATTGACCTTTTTGAACTTGAAAAGGCTCTTAAAAATCAAGATGGAAAAATTTATCTTATAGGAGAAATAAAGTAGTTCTCTAAATCTTTTTTTTAAACTTTTTAGGGAGAAGCAAAAAAGTTAAAGCTTTGCTCTCCACTTTTTCAATTAAATCTGTTGCAAAAAGATTTTTTAGTGCGTTAATATGAAGTCTATGATTTGGAAAAATAACTTTAATTTCTCCAGTAAAAGCTTTACCTCCTGTAAAAAGGTCTCCTATTAAATCTAATACTTTGTGTCTTACAAATTCGTCTTTACTTCTAAGTCCTTCCGGATTTAATACAGTGTTTTTATCTAAAACTAAAGCATTAGCAAGACTTCCTCCTTTTAAAATACCTTTATTTTTTCTTTCAGTAAGAATTTCTTTAAAACCAAAGGTTCTTGCAAAGGCAACTTCTTTTATGTAGCTCCATGGATTAACTTCTATCTCCAAAAATTGAAAACCTATAAGAGGATGTTCAAAATAAATTTCAGCTTTAATCTTTAAAGTATCAGAAGGTTTAAAGATAATTTTACTTTCTCCATTTTCATAAGAAAACTTTCTTTTAACTCTATATTTTTTTTTAGGAATTGATAGAAACCTATATCCTACTTCTTGAATTTTTCTAACCCAGGGATAGGCTGATCCGTCAAGAAGAGGAATTTCTTCTCCAAACACTCTCACCACAAGATTGTCAATTTGAAGAGCATGTAAAGCAGAAAGTAAATGCTCTATTAAAAAAATAAAATGCTCTCCATCAGTAATAGCAGTTGCTCCTTCAAGTCCGATTATGTTTTCTATACAAAGAGGAATAGCTGGTTTGTAGGGAAGATCCTCTCTAATAAAAACTATCCCGTTTTCTTTTTCAGAAGGTTCAAGTTCAACCTTTATAAGTTTCCCTGAAAAAATACCTTCCCCTTCTATAACTACCTTATCACCCAAGGTTCTCTGATACTCCAATTTTCCTTCCTTTTAGAAAAAAACAATTTTATTTTAAATTTTAAAGCAAGTTTCATTCCATTTTAAATAGGTTTAACTTCTTAAAAAGAAAATTTTAAAAAATTTTTAAAATGTTAAAAATTGCTAACAGGTGTGTAAAAAAATACACACTTCATAAAGGTAGATTTAGAAGACTTAAACCTTTAAAAGTATAAGCGTGAAACATAAAAGTATTGTCTAACTTTTGCACCTTAATTTCCTGTAACAGTAAAGCTTCTTTTAAATTATGAAGAGGTTTACCTTTCACTGCAGGAGTTCCATTTCTATCTCCTATTATAAAAGGTCCTATAAAATAAAAAATTTCGTCAACTAGTTCCTCATTTATAAAACTTCCAATAACTTCTCCGCCTCCTTCAATTAAAAGAGAGGTAATGTTTTCTTGATAACACTTGTCTATCAAAGCTTGAAGGTCTATTCTTTTTTCTTTTAAAGGAAGTTTCCATATCTCAACTCCTTTTTCTTTAAAAAATTTTTCTTTTTCTGAAACAACATGGTCTCCACAAACTAACACAGTTTTTATTTCTCTTTCTATATTAAAAACTTGAAAATTTGGAGAAAGACTCAAGTTAGTATCAAGTACAATTCTTAAAGGATTTTTCCCCTTTACAAGCCTTGTAGTTAATTTAGGATCATCCTTTAAAATCGTATTTTTCCCAACTAATACAGCATCTACTATGCTTCTTAATTTGTGAACCATTTTACGAGCCTTTAAATCGGTAATCCACTTGGAATCTCCAGTAGAAACCGAAATTCTTCCATCCAGACTAGAAGCCACTTTTATTATAATCCAGGGGGTCTTTCTTAAGATTCGACTTAAAAAAAAACGAGTTAAAATTTTAATTTCTTTTTCAAGGACTCCAGACTTCACTTCTATTCCTCGACTTTTAAGAAATTCTAGACCACCTTGAGCTAAAGGATTAGGGTCTCTTATACCACAGATTACTTTGGAGATACCTGCTTCTAAAATCTTTTTAGTGCAAGGAGGAGTCTTTCCGTAATGATTGCATGGTTCAAGGGTTACATAAAGAGTTGTACCTTTAGCTCTTTCACCTGCTTTTTCTATAGCTTCAACCTCTGCATGAGCAAGTCCGTAACCTCTATGGTAACCTTTAGCTATTACTTTTAAAGTTTGTGGCTCTACTAAAATTGCACCTACAGGAGGATTAGGGGAAGTCTTGCCCAACCCCTTATAGCCTTCCCTTAAAGCTAATTTCATAAAATACTCGTCTGTCATAAAAAGCGAAAAAAACTACTTTTTCTTAGATTTTAAAGTAGATATATAAAGTTTAATTTCTAAACTTTTCCAATTAATTTCTTTAACAGGTTCTTTTTTATTCTGAGTTAATTTGACTTTTTCAACAATTTTGTTGTAGTACTGACTTTTTTCTAAATTAATTGGAACCCTTCGCATTTGATTAAGTTGTAAAATAAGAGAATTTAATTTTTTAATTTTTAAATAAGCCTCCTTTTCCTCGCTTTCTAAAAGTTCCTCTAACTTTGCAATTTCTTTTCTTAACTCAACTTCTTTAGGTAAAAACCCAGCACCCTTAAGAATTTTATAAACCGTACGAAGTTCCTCAGGAACAAAAGGGTCTTCTTTTAATTCAAGAGGTTTCCCTTTTAACTCTAAGTCGTCAAATTCTCCATTCTCTATAGCTTCTTTAATTCTTTCTTCTGCAATCCTCTGAAGAACCAAAAAAAGATCCAACTTTACTCTCCTTTTTGCTTAAGTTGAGTTAATTTCCACTCAACAAATCCTGTAAGTAAGTTTTCTTTTAAAGCCTTTTCATAGAAGTCCAAAGCTAAAGAATATTGCTTAAGCTCTTGAGCTAATCTTCCTATATCTATTAAAACCCAAGGATGATGAATCGGTTTTTCTAAAGACTTTTGATATAATTTGAGAGCTTCTTCTACTTTCCCTTGTTCTTCAAGAATTTTAGCTTCTCCATAAAGTAATATTCCTTCCAAACTTTTGGGATAATCCTTTTTTAATTCTTCTAAAATGCGAGAAAGATTATTCCAGTCTTTTTTAATAAAACAAGTTTCCCACAACATAAGATAGGCTTGTAAACTTGCAGAGGTTCCTCTATACATTTTAGCAAATTCTTCTAAAGCTTGCCAATCTCTTTTTTGGGATAAAAGTTGAGCTAATTCTGACCAAGCTTTTTCTTCTTTTTGCTTTTTATAATAATAAAAACCCCCTCCAATTATAATTACTAGTAAAAAAAGAAACACTCCAAAAAGAAGAACCTTTAAGTGTTTACTTAAAAACCGAGATAATTTTTCGTGAAAACTTAAGAGTTTATCCTCCAAAGAAGTCCTCCCACTTAAAAATAAGAGGTTCTTTATCTTCTTTTAAAACTTTATACTCTACAACCTCCCCCACAACAATAATATGGTCTCCAGCCTCAAACTCCCCTACAACCTTACACTCAAAATAAGCTATAGCATCTTCTAAAACAGGACATCCATTAGTTGTAAACCTGTGAGAGATATTTTCAAACTTATTTACCTGTCTTCCTGATTTAAATCCAAAGTGTTTAGCTAAGTCTATTTGGTCCTTACTTAAAACATTTATGCAAAAATATCTTGACTTTTTGATAAGTTCATAAGTATACCTTTGAGGAGCAATAGATACTGAAATAAGAGTAGGCTTAAAAGATACCTGAGAAACCCAAGCAGCGGTCATCCCATTAATTGTCTTTTCGTCTCTACTAGTAACAATAAAAACACCTTGAGGAATATAAGTAGTTACAATTTTTTGAAGCCCCATAAAGCACCTCCTTAGTTTTAAAAAGTATTGAAACAAAAAGTATTGAAACAATAATAAATTAAAGTTTTTATTTTTTCAAGCTGATGTATGATTCTGTGTGTCGTTATTCCTCTAAAATGTCACCTATAATAATTACTAAAACAGAATGTCACATATTTGGGTAGTTTCCCTTTTTTGTTATCAATAAATAAAGCTTACAAAGAAAAATAAGAAGCAATAGACTTTTAAACTAAATTATTCCTCCAACACTTCATCTTCATATCTTCCAAAACCTAAGATTTTTTACACAAATTAAAGTAGTTTTTTAAAAAAGTCCCAAAGTGTTAATAAAAAAATTTTTAATTAAATTTTTTATTAAAAGTCAATTTTTTATTTTAAAATTTTTTATAAAAAAAATTCATTAAAATTATTGAAAAACTTAATAGATAGATTATGTTAGGAGCAAATGATAGACTTAAAAAAATTAGAGGTATTTGTAAAAGTTTACGAAACAGGCAACTTTTCGAAAGTTTCACAAATTCTTTATCTTTCTCAACCTACTATTACTATTCATATTAAAGATTTAGAAGAAACTTTTGGGGTAAAACTTTTAGACAGACATACTAGAAAGGTTATTCCTACTAAAGCAGGTAAGGTAGTTTATGAATATGGAAAGGAAATTTTAAATCTTTATAAAAAAATGGAAAAAGAACTGTTAACTTTTAAGGAGGAAGAAGGAGGGTCTGTAGATTTAGGTGGAAGTACTATTCCAGGACACTATATTTTACCTAAGGTAATAAGAGAATTTAAAAAACATTATCCTAGGATAATGGTTTTTCTAAAGGTAGGAGACACAAAAGAAATTATTGAAAAAGTTTTATCTGGGGTTTTGGAAGTTGGGCTAGTAGGAGCTATGATAAAAAATAAGAATTTAACCTTTAAGCCCTGTTTTCAGGATGAAATTGTTTTGATTGCTCCTCCATCTTCTGAAGATGACGAAATAGAACTTCAAAAACTTTATCAAATTCCTCTTATTAGGAGAGAAGAAGGTTCTGGTACTTGGAAAACTGTTATAGAAGCTTTGGAAAAGGAAGGGATAGATATTTTTAAATTGAATATTATAGGAGAGTTAGGCTCTACAGAAGCTGTAAAAGAAGCAGTAAAATCTGAACTAGGATGGGGCTTTGTTTCTGCAAGAGCAATAGAACTTGAAACTAAATTAAACCTTCTAAAAATTGTTTCTATAAAAAACTTCAAAATTTTTCGTAATTTTTATTTAATTTATCCAAAATTTAAAAATTTCACTCCTTCAGCGAAACTCTTTCTAGAATTTCTTCAAAAATACTCAGTTTAAAAAGGTTTAATTCTTTTAACTGAAGGAGCTTCTTTTTTCTTTTTTACCAAATTTTCTCCAAAAAGTACGGTTTTTAACCACCTAAAACCAAACTGTAAAAGCTTTAGATCGTCTTTTTTAATTTCCTCTAATTCCTTTTCCGAAACCTCAAAAATCTCTAAAAATTTACTTTCTAAGATGAAAGTTCTAAATCTTTCTGGATTACTACTAACCATAAAAAAAAGTTCTAAACTTTTTTCAGGAACCTCTACAGGACCAAGAGATTCTTTTTTCATAATAATTTCAGCCCATTCTTTAATAGGTTCTTCGTTTTCAGGAATACCTTGAGAAATCCTATACTCTTCTACAGTCATTTCGTTTCCCGAATCCAAACCCTGACAAAAACCTTCTTTAACCAAATAATATACATCTTCATTTCTTTTTTCTTCTCTATTTCTAAAAATTCCAAGTCCTAGAGGATAGTATCTACAAGCTAAAGGACGAACTTCGTATATACTACATCCACTTTCATTTAAAAAAGGACAGGTTTTTTCTTCATTGTCAAACATTTTAACCCTTACAATAGGAAGTCCTGAACGAGGAAGCATAAAAGGTTCAGTATAAAGAAGCAAAAATTCGTCGGTGCTAAGTTTTAATTTATCTCTAATTCTGATAATATCATAGGGAGTAAGGGGTAAAAATAGGTCTGAACAACAAAGCTTAAAACAAGGAACCCCTGGATAGCACTGAAACACAATTTTAGATTGTGAAGTGAGTCTTATAGGAACTATAATCCTGTCAAGACCTCTTAAACCAGTTAAAGTTTCCATATTTTTAACCTCTTTAGTTTTTAAAATCTATTTTAAGGAGAAATTATCCTATTGTCAATTAATCTTGTTTTTCCAACAAATACTGCTAATGCACAGAGAACAGGCTTGGTAATAATCTCTACAGGTTCCAAAGTTTTTGGATCAACAATTTCAACATATTGGACACAAGTGTATGGAAACGAAGATATAAATTCGATTATTTTTTTCTTTATCTTTTCGCTTTCTACTTCTCCCTCTTTTAACAGTTTTTCGGCTAAAAGTAAGGCTTTAAAAAGAGAAAGAGCAGAAGCTCTTTCTTCTGGGGAAAGATAAGTATTTCTTGAACTCATAGCCAATCCGTCTTCCTCTCTTACAGTTGGACATCCTACTATTTCTATATCTAGATTTAAGTCTTTAACCATTTGTTTTATGACCTGAAGCTGTTGATAGTCCTTTTCTCCAAAAAGTGCAAAATCAGGCTGAACAATATTAAAAAGTTTTAAAACTACAGTAGTTACACCTTTAAAGTGTCCAGGTCTATAAGCGCCACAAAGATTTTGAGTAAGTTTAGTAACCTCTACATAAGTTTGAAATTCTGAAGGATACATTTCTTCTTCTGAGGGAACAAAGACTACATCTACTTTTTCCTTTTCAAGAAGAGTTTTGTCTCTTTCTAAATCACGAGGATATTCTTTAAAATCTTCTTTAGGGCCAAATTGTAAAGGATTCACAAATATACTTACTACAGTCTTATCTCCTAAAGTTTTAGCTTTTCTAACTAAACTAAGGTGCCCCTCATGCAGGTAACCCATCGTAGGAACAAAAGCTATTTTAAAATTCTTTTTTTTCCAATCTTTTATTAAAGTTTTCATCTCTGAAATATTTTTAATTAGCTTCATTTTTAAAAAAAACCCTTTTCAAGGATATTCTATGGAGTAAATTTTAGAAATAACTCTTTTTTTTATACTTTCTTCTTCTAAAAATTCAAATGTTCCGTCAGCTTTACTGTTAAGCTCTCTTACTAAAACACCTTTTTGCCATTCTTGAAAGTTTAAGTATTTTTCTCCGGTAAAATACTTTTTCAAAATAAATTTGTAATAGGTAAAATTATCTATTTTAAAATATACTTCACCTTCAAAAAATTCTAAAGGTTTTATTTTTTTAGGATAAACCAATTTTTCTAAAATTTCGTAAAGCTTTTTAGAAGAATTTATAATAAAAACTTTTTGTTTAGGACTTATAAAATTTAAAAGTTGAAGAAGATCTTTGTTTGAAAGAGAGATACATCCTTTAGTCCAATTGTAGTTCTTATATATTTGTCCCTTTTTCTTTTCCTCTTTAAAGGCACCTCCTCCATGAATTCCAATTTCAGCCCCTAAGGCACTAACTATCTCCTTTTTTTGAAAAAAAAGTTCTGAAAAGGTATTAAACTGGTTGAGATTTATTAAACCGTAATAATATCCCCAGGCTAAATCATTAAGGTTAGGATAATTAATTTTAATAAAAAACAGATATTGAGAAGAAGGTCTCCATTCCAAAATTTCATACATTCCTTCTGGAGTTAAAAGATCTCCTTGTTTCTGTTTAGGAATTTCACTCTTTAATCCCCACCCAGCTTCATACACTGCTAAGGTTTTTTCTTGATTCATTACTTTAAGTTGATTAACAGCTTTGTCTACAATAAGATAATATGAATCTTTAGAAAAACTTAATTTATTAAGAAGTAAAAAAGAAAGCAGTAGAGAAGCTATTACAGTATATAAAAAATCTTTCATACTCAAAATTATCAATAGGCATAAAGTTTCCCATAAGGTCTGTGGGTATAGGGTACGATTTTGATAAAGTCTTCTTTAAAAATTTCGGAAAGTTCAAGATTAAAATCTTGGCAATATTCTTTCAAGTTCATTTCCAAAAGTTTTTCATCTTCAGAAGTAAGAGGATAAGGTTTAAGTCCGGCTCCTAAAAAAGATTGTTTAATTTTACCTCTTATGTAAATAGTTCCTCCGTGCATACCTGTTCCTATAAAAAGTCCGGCGATGGGTCTTTCTGGATATCTACTAAACATTCCTAGCAAAATAATAATTCCTCCTGCCATATATTCTCCTAAGAAGTCCCCAGCTTTACCTCCTATAATAATTACAGGAACTTTATCCATATAAGCTTTCATATGAATTCCCACTCTATAGCCTGCATCAGAATAAATATGGATTTTACCTCCTCTCATTCCGTATCCTATAACATCTCCACCCATTCCGTGAATTATGATTTTTCCATCATCCATAGTATTTCCTGCTCCGTCTTGAGAATTGCCATACACTATTATTTCAGGTCCCCTCATGAAGGCTCCTAAATCGAGGCCTGGAGTTCCATAAATTTCAATCTTTACTTTTTCTGAAATACCAGCTGCTAGATATCGATGTCCATTAACTCCATAGAGTTTAAATTTTTTTTCTCCTTTTTCAATGGCTCTTCTCAGAAGTTTATTTACTTCTGAATAGTGGAGTGTATGCACATTTAATTCTAAGTTCATTTTCGTCTTCCTCCCTTGGTCTTCCCTTTAAGTAACTTCTCTGATTGGGTATAGAATTTGGTTCCAATTCTATAATTACTGGTTCACCTGCTTTAGGAGCCCACACTTTATCTGGATTAGGACAGATAGCACGAATAGCTGCTTCTTCACTAGCCATGTAAACTAAGTCTCCTTTTTCTCCTGCAACAAGAGGCCTAAGCTTGACCCTGTCATTTAAACCTACAAGTCCTCCGTTATAAGCAAAAAGAATAGCAAAAGGACCGTTTAACATAGCAGACCCATAAACTACTCTTATAGCAGTAATTAGTTCTTTTTCTTCTTCAGGCATTTCATCAATTTCCATCCAGAAAGGAGGAGCCAGGGCAAGACAGGCTATTTTTAAAGGTAGTCCGTGTCTTCTTATTAATAAGTCTAAAATATAAGCCACTACCTCTGTATCAGTAAGAAGAGTACATTTGTATCCAAAAAGTTCTAAATATCTTTTATTAGTTCCATAGCTTGAAATTTCTCCGTTGTGAACTATGGACCAATCTAAAATAGTAAAAGGATGAGCTCCTCCCCACCAACCAGGAGTATTGGTAGGAAAACGATTGTGAGCCGTCCAGATAAAAGCTTTATATTCATGTATTTGAAAGAATTCTGCTATCTCATCCGGAAAACCTACACCCTTAAAAACTCCCATATTCTTTCCTGAAGAAATTACATAAGCACCCTCGATTTTAGTATTTATCTCCATAACAAGGTTTACTATGTAATTATCTTCTGCAAACTCATCGCACAATTCAACAAGTTCTCCTTCAAACTTAGGTCTTACAAAATATCTTTTAAAAAGTGGTGGATTTTTAATAGTTTTTACCTTTTTTGTAGGAATAGGCTCTTGATAATTTAAAAAGGTTTTATGAGCTAAAAGTTCTTCTACCATTTCTAAAGCATAAGAATTTTCTGCCATTACATGAAGAGCATAGAAATTAGCCAATTCAGGATATATTCCGTAAGCAGCAAATCCTGCTCCTAAGCCATTACCTCTTTCTTCTTGACAACAGATAGATTTAATAATTACTTCACCCGAAATTAACTTTCCTTTTCTGTGAATTATTCCTGAAATACCACAACTTGAAAACTCTCTTCTTGTCAAATTCTTCTTCCACATTTTTAAACCTCTCCTGCGTGTTTTACTTCTAAAATTTCCATTTCTTCTTTAGTTAAACCTACAGCTCTCAGCTTATCCCTGTTACCTTTCAAACTTTCTATAGAATTCAATCCCATAGCTCCAAGCATCTCCTTTATTTCGTGAGCCCAAGCATGTACCAGATTATAGATTTTTTCGTAAGCTACTTCTGGTGGTAACCTTTTTATAAGTTCTGGGTCATTAGTTGCTATACCCCAAGGACACTTTCCTGTGTAACACCTTTGGCACATGGTACAACCAACAGCAATAAGAGCTGCTGTTCCAATATAAACTGCATCTGCTCCTAAAGCTATAGCTTTCACTACATCAGCACTGCATCTTATTCCTCCAGAAGCAATAATACTTGTCATATGTCTAAGTCCTTCCTCTCTTAATCTTTTATCTACAGCTGAGATAGCAAGCTCTATAGGAATACCAATATAATCTCTAAACATAGTAGGAGCAGCTCCGGTTCCTCCTTTAAGTCCATCTATTACTACAGCATCAGCTCCAGCCCTTACTATCCCAGAA
Organism: Thermodesulfobacteriota bacterium; assembly: GCA_030578315.1. Classification (GTDB taxonomy): domain Bacteria; phylum Desulfobacterota; class Thermodesulfobacteria; order Thermodesulfobacteriales; family Thermodesulfobacteriaceae; genus Thermodesulfobacterium. The sequence goes on from JAUQQL010000007.1 coordinate 33,348, forward strand.
GCAATAGCAGCTACATTGTGAACTGCTGCAATCTTAACAAAAACTAATTTTTTATATTCCGTAGCTTCTTTTAAAGCAAAAATTAAGCCCCTTAAGTCTTCTATAGAGTAAATATCGTGATGAGGAGCAGGAGAAAGAGCATCAGAACCTACAGGTATCATTCTAGTTTTTGAAATTTCTTCCGTAACTTTTTCTCCTGGAAGATGTCCTCCAATTCCAGGTTTAGCTCCTTGACCTATTTTTATCTCTATAGCCACTCCAGCATTAAGATAATCCACATGAAGTCCAAATCTTCCGGAAGCACACTGTACTATAGTATTACTTCCATATTCGTATAAGGAAGCATGTAGTCCTCCTTCTCCTGTATTGTAGAGAGTACCTAAATCTCTAGCTGCCCGAGCTAAACCTTGATGAACATGTAAACTGATAGCTCCAAAAGACATAGCCGCAAACATAATGGGAACTTCAAGTTTTATCAAGGGAGGAAGAGGTTTTTTAAGACGAAACTTTCCATTCACTTCCTCAACTTCTATCCCAGAAGGTTTAGAACCTATATAAGTCCTCAGTTCCATAGGTTCTCTTAAAGGATCTATAGGAGGATTAGTTACTTGACAGGCATCTAATACCAAATGATCAAAATAGTTTTTAATAGGAACTGCACAACCTGTAGAAGTTAAAAGAACCCCTCCTTGGTCTGCCTGCTTGTAAATATTTTTAATAAACCAGGGACTCCAATTAGCATGTTCTCTAAATTGAGAAGGATGATGTTTAATAATTATAGCTTTAGTAGGACACATAGCTTCACATCTATGACAGCCTACACATTTAATATGATCTACTTTTAAAATTTTCTTTTTTTCATCCCAAATATGTGCTCCATAAGTACACTCTTTAATACACCTTTTGCACTTGATACATTTATCTTCCAACCTTTCAATATAAAAGTCAGGATAAAAAGAAGAAAACCAAGGTGTCCCCATTTTCTCATAGCCCCCTCTAGAAAAGATAAAAATTTGGTAAATTTGATATTATAATACTTTTTTACGTTTTTACAAAGTTCTTTTAAAAATCTTCTATAAATTTGGTTTTATAAATTCAGTATAAGGATGATGATTGTATTAACTTTTCTCTGCCAGAAATGAATGTACGATCTTAGGGCGAAAAAAATTAAAAAAAAATTTAAAAATTAAAAATAACATATTTGATGTAGTAATTAGGGAAAGAATGATGAATTACTTTGAAACTACTGGGGGAGGAGGACTCGAACCTCCACTCGTGGATCCAGAGTCCACTGTGCAAAAAATAGCCTCCATAATCCAGATTTTTCAAGCCCCACAACTCTCTCTTTTTAACCTGCCACACCTACCACACCAACCACACCATTTTGTATTTTTTATTTTATGTATGTATATACAAAAGTCAATAGTTGTGGAATTGAAATTGTCAGGAGTTTAAAAGGTTGTATACCATTTTGATTTTTTGAAGTTGGAAATTTTTGAAAAATGTAGATAAATTTTTTTAAAATTAAGGTCTTTTATCTCTGTTTGAAATTCGTGAGGATATGTTTTAAATCTAAATATATAATCAAAATAATTATAAAGGGAGGAGATTTGAAATGCCAAGAAAGAGAAAAGAAAGCACTGGAGAAATAAATCTAAGTCCTGAAGTGCTTAATACACTTCTTTCCTCTTTAGTTACTAATCAGTTTAATCAGTTAAAGCTTCAGCAGAAAAAAGGACGAAAAAGAAAAAGGGAACCAAGAATCGGATTTAACCTTCTTATCCCGCATAAACTATATGCTCAACTGAGAAACTATGTGGACTTCTATGCTGATAAAGGAGAATCCATCACAAGTATAATCCTTGCAGGACTTGAAAAAGAACTGAAAGAAAGATTTCAGAGAAAAATGATGCAGAAGGAGATGGGTTTTAAATGATTCTTTCCGTAGCAAACCTCAAAGGAGGAGTTGGTAAAACAACTCTATGTTATCATCTTGCTTACCTTTTTACCAGGAAAAATTTTCGAACACTTCTTATTGATATCGATCCACAAGGTAATCTCACATCTTGTTATCTTTCTACACCACCTGACACTTCAAATCACGTTAAACGTCTTTTTGAAAATGAAATCCCTATACCTATTAAAATAAATGAAAATCTACATCTTGTAGCATCAAGTATTGAACTTTCAAAACACGAATCACAGATAAAACTGGAATCTTATTTTAAACTAAAAGCATACCTTGAACTGCCCGAAGTTAGGAAGAAGTGGAACGTTGTTCTTATAGATACGCCCCCTGCACTTAACATCTTTACATCAAACGCACTTATAGTTTCGCAGTATGTGCTTTGTATAGTTGATCCCGGAGATTTTGCTATTCTGGGATATAAAGAGGTAAAAGATATCATTTTTGATGTAGTAAAAAGATTAATCCTGATGCCAAACTTATAGGCCTGGTATTTAACATGGTAAAACCTAAAACAAGGAATTTTAGAACAATTTATCAAAAGTGTATAGAAACCTTTGGGAACGAAGTCTTTACCAATTACATAAGATACTCAACAGCGATAAGAGATGCACTTTCAAAAAAGCAGTCCATCTTTGAATACAACAAATCTCATCCTGTATGTAAAGATTTCGAAAGTGTATTTAAAGAAGTTGTAGAGAAAATTAACACTTAACCTTATTTTTGAAAAAGAAAGCTACTTCGCTCTAATTTTGCTTTGATTGCCTGTCTTTTCTTGTAGAGGGGCTATAAGAGTGGTCCACTTCTAAGAGAGAGCGAGAATCAAAAAAATACTTTATCCATTCATGAAAAAGATAAGACAAAAATAAAAGAAAGAGTTTTAAGAGCTGTTGAAAAGGCACAAAATTTGATTATTATTTTTTAAAAACTTAAAAGGAGGTGTGGGTTATGTTTAAAAAAGTGCTCGGTTTAATTACAGCTTTAGCTCTTTTTAGCTTCTCCTGTATTTGTAGGAGCTCAGCAGACAGCTCCTCAAGCAGGAGAAAAAGCAGCTCCTCAAGCAGCTGAAAAAGTAGAGAAAAAAGAAGTTAAGAAAATTGAGAAGAAAGCTAAGAAAGCAAAAGCAATAAAGGAAGAAGAGAAAAAAGAAGTAGTTCCAGAAAAGAAACAGTAGTTAGTTAAATAATCCCTGGAGAGGATCTATCTCTCCAGGGATTTGCAATTTTTTCAAAATTGAAATGTAATTTTTGTAAATTAAAATTTTAAACGAAGCCTTTTATCATAAGTCTTTATAAGAAGGTACGATTAAAAAGTTTATTTGTTTCTCACTGTACTTATGTCTTGTTCTTTGTGCTAAGGGGTTTATAAAGTCTAAAAGTTTAATTAATAAAATTTATTGGTGTTTATATTTAAAAATGTTTTGACGTTAAAGATAAAAGCTGTTATAATGTTAAAATGTAAAAATATCAAGATGGAGGATAGATGAAAGAACATTTTCTCTCTGAGCTTGTTAAAAAAGAATCCCAAAAGAAAACTAAAGTTACTCTCTATATTCCTTCGGATCTTCTTAAATCAATTAAACACTTCTGCGTTGACAATGATCTTACTCTTAGTGAATTTTTTGAAAAAGCCTCTGTCGATTTTCTTAATAAATCCACAGAATCACAAAACAAAAGACAGAGCTGAAAATGTTTGATTGCCAGCTTTTTGCTTGATTCTTCTAATAGCACTTAAAACCTCTAAAAGTTAGATAAATTGATTCGTTAACAAAGTTAAGAAATCGTTTTAAACATCTCTCTCACAAATTTTAAAATCTAATTTAAAACAAAAATTATTAACAAAGAAAAGCCATGAAGGTGAAAATCTGTGGTATTAAAACACTTGAAGAATTAAAAATTGTATTGGCCTCAGATCCTGATGCAGTTGGATTTATATGTGGAGTTACACATAAATCAGAAGATGCAATTTCTCCGAAAGAGGTAAAATATCTCTCCAAGCATGTTCCTCCATTCGTTACTCCTGTTCTCGTAACTCACCTTACTTCTTTAGGCGATCTTCTCCAAACTATTACTGCAACTCAAGTGCTTACTGTCCAACTACAAGGAGACATATCTCCGTAAAACGTTTTTCTCATTAAACAGGTACTTCCGTATGCAAAGTTTATAAAGGCAATTCACGTAACTGATAGATCAGCAATCACAAAAGCAAAGGAGTACGAAAACGTTGTAGACGCCATCTTGCTTGACAGTAGAACCCCTGACCGTCTTGGTGGTACTGGATTAACCCACGACTGGGAGATTTCAGCAGAAATAGTGAAAACGGTAAAAATACCCGTAATTCTTGCTGGAGGCCTTACTCCAGATAACGTAAAAGAAGCCATTAAAAAAGTTAAACCTTTTGGTGTAGACGTAAATACCGGCGTAAAAAATCCAAATGGCTACAAAGATCCAGAAAAAGTAAAACTTTTTGTAGAAATAGCTAAAAATGCAAACACCTTTGGCTATAGGCTCGGTACACATTGACATCTTCGCAGATACTTTTTCTGAATTTAGTTTACCTTGTGTTAATGACTTGCCTGGATCTTTTGTTATCTCAGTAGGAGGAACTGCATTTAACGTAGCAAGCACACTGAAACATCTTGGAATGAATCCCTTCATTTTAACCTCAACAAAAAGAAATTCCCTATTTACCTACATTATCAAATATAAACTTAAAGAACTTGATCTTAATCACTATTTTATATCGGATAATACTCTAAATGAAAGTGCCTTTTTGGCTTTGAGACAAAACGGTGATCTATTCGCTGCTATAACAGCTAGTGCATGGGATAATCTTCCTCAACCACTTTTAGAAAAATCTTTAAAACTTCTACTCTCTGAAAATAAGTTCGATTTCTTTATCATTGACTGTAATCTCTCCTCAAACCACATTGAAACTGTTTTAAAACTTCTAAGGAATTGTAGATTACCTATCTATGTATGTGCTACTTCCTCCTACAAAATAAAAAGGCTTTCGTCAATAAATCTGAGACTTCTTACAAAAATTACCGCAATTTTCCTTAATACATTTGAATTTGAATCGCTAGAGAAAAATATCGTTGAAGGATTAATAAAAAATGGCACTCTGTTTTTTATTACAGAAGGAGAAAAAGGAGTTAGAGTACTTACTGAAAGAAAAACAGTTAAATTCCCTACAATCTCTTTCGCAAGTTCAAAAAGCTTTTCAGGTGCTGGTGATGCTTTTGCAGCTGGAGTTATCTACAGTCTTCAAAAGAAATCCTCCTTGGAAAAAGCCATAATCTTTGGATTAAATTGTGTTTCCGCAAAAATACACTCCAGAACTGCAAATATACTAGACCTTAAAATCGAAAACATACACGAAGCATTTGGAATAGATAGACTTACTTTGTGTTATACAAGAAATCTTTTCGAAGAAGAAAAAGAATCACTCCTCAAAGAATACTCACATATCCTTCTTGCTGACATAGATCACTTCAAAAAAATAAACGACACCTATGGACACGATTACGGTGATTACGTATTAAAAGAAGTAGCAAAAATAATAAAAAAATGCATTCGGTCTACAGATAAGGTTTACCGCTTCGGAGGAGAAGAATTTCTTATACTTCTTTCCAATACCACAAATGAGCAAGCCCGGATGATAGCAGAAAGAATAAGGGAAGAAATTAGCACCAATACACCTGTAACCATAACTATAGGAATTAGCGAATGCGGCAACAACATAGATCTTGCAGTCAAAAAAGCAGATATCTTGCTTTACCAAGGAAAAACTTCAGGAAGAAATAAAGTAGTTTCTTCCGCTCCTGGTTCTAAATAAATCTATAAGATCACAAAACAAAAAAATTGAGTTAAAATGATATACATAACAAAAAAAGTAGGAGTGCAATAATGGAAAACACTACTCATCCAAACAAACCTGATACTATTCCATATGCTCTTACTCCTAAGGAACTTCTGGAATACATCGCCTCTTATACACCTCAAATGATGCCTGTTAGAGTAATAGGTAAACTAGTAAGAAAAAATGGATACTTCAGACTTGTCGACACCGAAAATTTTGAAATTTCAGTTGAAAACATTAAGGATTTGTCTCTTGTCGGAAGTATAGTAGAAGTATCAGGATTTTTAAAAATTCATAACTACCAGGCTGGAGGACTTTTCCCCAGAATATACGCAAAAGAGATAAAATGCCTAGAACTGAGTGAATCAGATCAAATAGCCCTTCAGGAAAGCTATCTTGAAACTGAAATCCGTGAAATATGTCGTAAAAAAACGTATCTTGGTTTCCGATCATACCTGAAAAAGGTTGTTCTTAATCGAATAAACAGTGAGACTTATCGGGGTCCAATTCTAACAATAGGTATCATCCACGGAAAAAGAGCACAAACACATCTTGACTTTGAAAGAGCTTTTACGCAACATACCTCCCAAATCCACGATTACGTAAAACTTCAACGCTTTGAAACCACACTTTCCTCCGACGAAGAACTTTCCTCAACTCTTGAAAAAGCAGCCAGTCGGTGCGATCTTTTAGTGATAGTTCGAGGTGGTGGTGATGTGGAGGAGCTTTCAAGAATAGGTGGAGTCCAAACTCTCAATACAATTCTGGGATTAGGCAAACCAGTATATCTTGCCATCGGACATACTTTAGACAAAAATACCGGTCTTCTCAGTCTTGTTGCCGATGATAGCTTCCCTACACCGTCCATAGCCGGAACCGAAATCGCAGAGACACTGCTTGATACCATTTTTCTGTCTTTCTCTGGAAAAGATAGGGAGAAGATATACAAACTTGAACATGAACTAAAAGGACTACAGGAAAAGTACGACCAGCTTAAGAAAAGAGAAAGTGTTTATATATTTGCAATTGTTATTTTGCTTATAGTCCTTATTCTTCTTTACTTACAGTAACTTTTTGATTGACCAGATAGCCTTTCTGAAAGGACATTAAAGAAATTCCTCCTAATTTTACCTTCCAAAAAAAATAGTAGGGGGGTGGAATTATGACTACATATATAGGTAATAGTTTTACCTTAAGTATGTTAAAACCTCAGCAGTTATTAGAAGGAGTTACAATCACTGCAAGAAGGATAACACTCGAGGAGGTGAAAGAAAAATTAGGTGGCCAGTTTGTGTCATGTATAGGACATGGCAGTACCGCAGAATTCATATCGCAATTGCTAGGAATAAAGATTCCAATGAACAGGATTCAAATAAAACTAGAAAAAGAAGATGAATTAATCGTTATACAAGTCATGGAAAGGATCGAGGAAGGAAAAGTTCTAAGTCGAGAGGAAATTGAAAGCATGTACAAGAATGAGAAAATTCACTTCTTCTTGGTGAGAATTGTGTAATATTAAAGAGGGGGGTTCCCCCCTTTTTTTAATCTCTAAGACCTGATCTCTTCTTCAAAAGCTTTTCCACCCTTACCTCGTATAACACAGAAAATACCTTCCTCAAAAGATACTCCTTCCAGCACAGATAAATAATATTCAATTCTTCTTCCCTTTCTATATCCTGAGTTAACACCTTGTACGCATTACCAAGATCTCTTAGGTGCAAAAACTTCAAAAAATCCACTATCTTCAAAGCCTTTTTTCTGTTAATCATAACAAAACTTTCTGTGTTCTCAGAAATAGATACACTTTTTTCAATAAAACACTTTGGACATAAAATAAAAAGACTTTCAGGTAGAAAAAGTAAAAAGGGCTTGCTATGAATGTCAGAGCAAAACCTTACCTCCGGAAGCAATCCCTCTGCCTTAAACAAAAACCCTTCAACAGCCATGGTCAAGGCCTCAGGTAGAATACTTTTTTCAGCTCCTTCTCTATCAATCTTTTCCATAAAATCAAGTAATTCTTTGGTAGCTTCACAAAATCCCTCTCCAGATCCCAGCAAACTGAAATTATCAACAAGATTAAACATATAGTCAACCAGATTGCTCAAAATCTCTTTGTGACTGCTACTAAATGAATACCTTTTTACCTTTTCTACTTCCAGGATCTCTCCAGGAAATCTTGTTATTTCCATAAAGTAATCCGTCCTGAAGTAAATCTTAACTCTGATAAAACAGGCCTTCGAATCTAGAGCCTCCCTAAAATTGGACAGTCTGTGTGGCTTATTAATGTAACATAAAAACTTACCATAAGGGGTAAGAAGCTTTACAAAATCAATACTTCCCCGAGTATAATTTATTACGAGAGCTTCTGTGTTAACAATCATCCCCTGCAAACCAAAAAACCAGAATTTTAATTCACACTACATCCCAGTCCTTCAAACGTACTTCTTGCCAATCCTTCGGTTATTCTTTCAAGTGTTCTGTATACTTTCCATACGTATGCACTTGATTTTCTTGCACCTTTATGACCTTTGTTGTAACAGTCAACTGCCTTCCAAGTGTTTCCATGAGTAAGCATACAATACTTCAGTACCATCGCTCCCAGATGTATGTTGTAACAGGGATCCCATACGTGACTTATATCTATCCCGTACTTCCTAAGATAAGGAATCCACGAAGTATTTATCTGCATAATTCCTAAGTCGTAACTTCCATTTTTGTTTCTTCCCAAAGCCGACGGATTCATCCCGCTTTCAACTAAAGCTATAGCCATAAGCAAATGAGGATTAACACCGTAAAGCTCAGCTGCTCTATAAAAACAGTCATAATAACTGTAGTAATATGCATAGTATCCATAACCAGACTCCGAATTCACTGAAACTTTAACTTTTCTTAAATCCCTTGCATAAAGATCACCTACTAAACTCTGAACAATCACTAAAACCCCTACTAAAACACTAACCCCAGCTGATACTATCCTCCTGATCATACACCCTCCAGTCCTGTTCTAATTTATATTTAGAAAAGGAGAAAGACCTTATGAATACTAAATTAGTACTGCTTATAATTACCTGTTTACTCTTATACATAATTTACGTGCTTTCTTTTTCTAAAAAAGAAAGGAGAAAAACTATCGATTTGAACATTTTAAAAGAACTTCCTCAGCTTGAGGTTGATCTCGAACTTCTTGCAAAATCTATCTGGTTAAAACACAACGAAAATCTGGCTCAGGTATACTACGAATTTGTAGAAAAAACTCCATCTGGAGAATTACTACCTGAAGACTCTAAACCACTTACTGCTGAAAATGTAACTCAAGAAACTGCCGAAATACCAGCTACTTCATCTACATCTGAACCTGAAAAAGAAAAAACAACACATACCTTTAATGACCAAATAACTAAACAAATCTGGGAAGAATTCGTTCTTCCATATCATTCAGTCTACGAATCACAAAATGCCCTCCCTCTGATTAAAGAAGGTTTATTAGTCCTTGAGCAAAAAGGTGATTGTCCATCTCTTACGGGAGTTTCTCCTGGAGAAAATCCAGAAATTGAACTTGAAGAACTTAACATCTACAAGGAAATCCTTTCAAAGGTTTCACTAAAAAATCATACGTACCACGTTATCAATATAAGCGTAAATAAAATAAAGACAAACTTCAATAACTACGAAAACCACATTCCAAGAGTTGTTGTTACCGCACTTTATCACGACCTTGGTAAAATTCCAGAGTACTGGCTGTCAGGAGGTAAAAAGGCACATCAGTACGTATCCGCCAATCTTCTCTCGGCAGTAGCAACCTCAAATAACGCAAAACCATTCTGGCTTGATGAAGTTATCCAGATCATAAGAGAACATCACATTCCTAACCCTTCAAATACTTTTGCAAAAATTCTTCAGGAAGCAGATAGAAAAGCAAGACTTCTTGAAATTTCTCAGCATCTCTCAGATTTCTCAATTAAACCGTTTGAATCCTGGTTCTCCGTAAAAGAACTGCTTGACGACCTTGCTGAAGTTGTCAACGAAGACAGATTTGGATCAAAATGGTATGCATTCTCGTTTAAAGACGTAATCTACGTAAGACCAGAAAAACTGGTTGAACTTGCCGACGAACAGAGAAGAAGAAAGAAAGTCCTGTGCGAGGAACTCCTTGGTGAAAAAGAAAAATATCAGATTGTTTACAAAATCCTTGAAATCCTGCAGGCTGAAAATGTCTTGCTGGAATCCAGGACCTCTAAAACACCTAAACCTCAGAAATTCAGAATACATAGAAACGACGGTAGAGTTTTTGAACTCTATCTTGTTCCTGTCAAGATGAGTGTCTACGATGATAATACCATTAAAAAAATAAAAAACAGACTCGGAGTTACATATTTTAGCAGTATCGTAAATGTTACCTCGACATAAAGACCGGAAAAAGGAGGTGTTTTATGAAAATGAAAAACAGACAGGTTTTTAAATTCTCAGTTGACGAAACCTCAGATAACGACGTAATCTACTACATTAAATCAATAAAAAATAAGAACATGAGAGGTCTATGGATACTGAATGCTATAAGACTTCTTAAAGATCTTGAAACAAACTTAAGAACAACTGAGTTTTCTCAAATAAAAGATGTAGTTGAAGAATGTATAAAAAACCAAAAAAGTAAATCCCGATTCTAAAATAATAATAAAGACCTCAAAAAAACAGGAGGGGGAAATGAACGAAATGAAAATTCAGAATGAAGTTCAAACAACTGAAGTCCTAACTGAACCTCAAGCTCAAACAGCCGAAACTCAAACTGAAATCTCAGATGAAAACCTTAAAGACCTTAGACGTGAAAAAACTCAAATCAGAATTAAAAGAAAACCTCTTCCGCTTGATAGATCTGCCTACTTTGACTTTGCAGTACTCGATCCAGGTTACGGCAACGTGAAAGTTGCTAAAGTTAGCCTGGAAGAAAAGAAAGTCTACTACTTTATGACCCCAAGCATAATAAGCGAAATACCTGAATGGCAGTATGAAACCTTAAGTGATATTGGACAGTCAGCTAGCGTTTTTTATAAAGGTAAGTACTACCTGGCAGGATTACTTGCTACAAGCTACGGATTCAGAAAACCTACACTTATAGAAAACTTCCTTGAAGAATACGGTATTCCCGTCTTTGCACTGAGTTTTTGTAAAGACGTCAAAAAAATCTTTATCACGCTTTCCATATCCGACTGGCACAAAAGAGAAAAAATAGCTGCAATTTTAAAAGAATTAGGCTTCGAAGAAGTCATTTTCGTAGTCCAGGGTCTTGGTATCTGGCTCTGTGCAAAAGCACCTTCTGATGCTGTAGTTGTAGATGTTGGATTCAATACCGTGGATGTTTTGATAATTAATGATCGCAAAGTTGTAAGAGAGCTTTGCTTTTCCATTAAGGAATACGGACTTATTTCCTTTCTTGAAAAACTTACCAAAGATGATCCATACCTTCTTGCAATGAAACTCGAACAGGGTGATCCGGAACTTACTCAAAAAGTTAAAAAATACTACTTCCCCTGGCTTGAGGAACAAATGCAGGTAAGACCTGAATGGAGAAGATTCGTTAAATCCGGCAGAATCATCGGAAAATTTATTCTCGGTGGTGGGGGAGCTAGATTTTTCCCCATAGAAAATCCAGAAGGTGTTTTTATAGTAAAAGATCCAGAGCTTGCTAACGTAGAAGGTGTAGCTAAATATTACCTCAACGAATACCTGAAAGCTGAAAAAGAAAGCTTAAGAACAATATAACATGCCAAGGCACAGAATAGAAAACCAGTACTTTACTTTCAGACCAAGAATATACCTCTCGGAAAAATATCAGGATCTTGTGAAGTTTTTGACTTCCTATTATCAAGGTAGAAATGTTGTCTCTGTCCTTCTTGAAAAATTTTTAAACACTGTGCTTTTACACGTTGAAAAAAGTGATTGGAAAGCAAAAATCCTTGAAATATTACAAAATGAAAGCAAAGAAGTTGATGGGGAATTAGCTATAAAACCAGACTCACTTCTGGACAGACCTCCAGAAAAAACATCCGAAGAAAATCTTGAAAGTAACTTCCTCTCTGTAGATCTTTCGGAAGTTATTGAAAAGTTTTAAGGCAGCAAAATGATAAGAAGTAAATACCTGTAAACATATAAACAAAAGGGGAGGACAATGAACTCAGAAAAAATTAAAAACATTTTCAAAAAAGCAAGTAAAATTGCCTGGAAAGTTTCAAAAGCATGCTTTGCTGTTACCTGGAAGCTTGCCAAAGTTGCGGTAATTTTAACTCTGGGACTACTTACTCTCGGACTTTTTATTGCCAGAATTATCGATAGAAATGCAAGACCCTTTGACCAGGTATAAAAAATATTTTCTGCTCTGCAAAAATATCTCCTGATTGTTAACCCTCTTTAACAAAAACTAAAAGTACCAAAAAATTTCTGAAAAGTTCTCAGAACAAAATGTTAAACAAAATTTTTATAAAAATTTCACTTTAAAATAAATGGACCAAATATCAGTTGAAAGTGGACCAAATATCGGTTTTTGGACCACTTTCGTTGAATTAGGGTGGAAATATTTTATCATTTTTTAAATACAATAATTATATATATAATTTTTCCACCCAGTAGTAGACCCATCAGTTTAAGTGGACCAAATAAAAATAAATGGTCCAAATATGAAAGTGGTCCAAATTCAAAAATTATAACCCTTTAGACCTTAATTTTTAAAAACGATATCTTTTCTTTTTTACTTTTTTAAAGAAAGGATTGAGTTTCACCTTCTGTAGACCTGAAACTTTTAGAGATTTTACTTCACAACAGTAAGTTTTGCTCTTTCGTTTTTATTTATCTCCTCTTTTTTACATTCGTACACAACTTTTGCTCCAGCTTTTTCTAACTCAGACAGATAGAAAACAAGTTCCTTATAATTCACGAGTCTGTTATCAAGGATAATGATTTCTCCACCGCATTCAGAACTCCTTAACATTCTTCCTATTCCCTGTTTAAATTTCTTAAACATACTTTCAAATCCAGAGATAAACCCTTTTATATCGTCATTATCATCATCAGGAACCGGAAAGGGAAGTTTGGTCATTATGATACACTTTTTACCAGGAATATCTATACCCGTCCAGAAAACGTCAGTTCCTGCTGCAATTTTTATTTCTCCATCCCTCATCTTTTGAACAATTTTAAATGTTCCCATTTCTTTCGAAGTAACGCACTCAGGAATGTTGGCTTTTATCAATTCTAACTGTTGATAACTTGTGCATAATACAAGGACCTTATTGTATCTTTTTGAAACCTCTCTAATAAGACCGATAAGTTCTTTTTCGTATTTCTTATCCCTGTAGTTCACGTCTTTAACCGATATGGTAACAGCTGACCAGTTTCTTTTATCCTCTATGTAAAAGGCATCTACTTCCTCAGGACTGATAGGAAGATCGGGAACTGTTGCAGATACAAAGATTACTTCACTGTAGAAGTCAAGGCTGTAGTCGATTTTCCTGTCAACTGGAAAAACTCCAGTTGATTCAATATTCTGTTTTTTGAGAATTTCGTATTTTTCTCTGTGTTTAAAGTATTCTTCAAGGGCAAGGTTGTAGTCTCTTATGGAGTTAAAGTCTTTAGGATCGGGTTCTTTTGGTTCTGCAAGGTCTTCTTCTGAAACAAGTAGTTTTTCTTTTCTTTCAAATGGAAGAAGATGGCATTCGTCAATTATTAACAAAGTAGGGGAGTTTAAAGAAAGAATGTTTGTAATATAGGGAAGAAGTGCGTGATTAACAATGATTACTTTTTTAGGTTTAGCAGTTTCGATTGTATTGAAGTATTCACATTTTCCTTCAAGAAAGAATTTACACTTTTCCTGGTATTCAGGACGGCAGTAATATCTTGAAACCTGAATTTTTTCTTTAATATTTTTGGGAATAAATGAAAGATCTATATTATAAAACTCAGCTTTATCTGCACATATATAGTTACTTCTTCCCATAAGAATAACGAAGTCGTCGGTAAACTTTTTGAGATCCTGTACTACTTGATTCTGAAGGAGTTTTGTAGAAACTGAAATTACTGTTTTGTCAAATTTTTCCTTTGTCAGAGCGTAAAGAATGTATGAAATGGTTTTACCGGTTCCTGTTGGAGCTTCGATGATTTTAAACTTTTTTGTGGACTGATAGAGGAATTTGAGGGTTTTAGCCTGATCTGGAAAAAGTCTGATATTAGTTTTTTGAAGGAGTTCTGAAAGAAGGTTGTCATTTATTTCTCTTCTTTCTTTTACGAAGCTATCAATTACACTAAAAATCCTTTCTAAGATTTTCATACTTTTTTACTCCTTTTTGAAGTTTCACTTTTTTATAGACTTAAAGGTTATGAAATTAAGTCAGAGGAAAGGAGGGAAGGCTCAAGAACTTCCCTCCTTAAGCTGACTAATCGATTTCTATTTCGTCAAATCCGTTAATTTCCTCTTCAGTTTCTTTTCCTATTTTCACCTTTTTTCTTTCGTAGCATTCAAAAAGCACGTTTATTTCCTGTTTTGTTAACACGTCTTTAAGTTTATAGATTAGTCTTCCCACGTTCTTTAAAACGTCTGGGTCTTTTACTTTAGCAATGATAAAGTAAAGGTTAGAAAACACAGAGTCTTGGTTTAATTGTTCGGAAATAAGTTCTCTTTTTCTCTGCTTGTAAAGTGTAACGAGAGCTTTTTTATAACCTCCGTTTTCCATTTCAACAAGTTTCTTACCCACTTCAGTTAGTTGATTGATGTCTTTTGCATTCATTATTTCGTTTACTAATTCTGTAACCATATCCAAACCTCCTTTTATTTTTTTTATTTCACCTCTTTTAGACCCTTAATATTTCAAAAAGGGTAGAGTTTTCAGTATTTTCCAAGTATCAGCGCAGAATATTTTACTAAGATGTATATCAAATTTTATTGAGCTTTATCCCACAAGAATCTATAAAAATAAGAAAAATTTGAAATAATTTATTCTATTCAAGCTAACAATCGATTCTATCGATTTTAGGAAAGGGAGCGGGAAGCCTCTCCTTTTCAAAGGAGAGATGAGAGCGACCATATGAAGATGATATTATACCTGAAAAATTTTGACTTTATAAATTTTTGGTATATACTATATGCATGGGTAAGAATTTAAAGTATGCAAGAACATGTGTATATAACTGCAATTATCATCTGGTTTTTTCCACAAAATATAGAAAACCAGTTTTGACAGAAGAGATAGAAAAGAGGTTTAAGGAATTGGTAGAGGAGGTAGCAAAGGAGAAAGGTTTTGAGGTGTCTCAGGTTGAGGTAGGAGAAAAAGACCATGTCCATGTTTTTGTTTCAGCTCATCCGAAGATGTGTCCTTCTTATATTGTCAAAATGATTAAAGGGATAACCGCAAGGAAGTTGTTAATAGAGTTTCCACAGTTAAAACAGGTATATAGAAAGGGGCATTTGTGGAATTCAAGTTATTATATTGAAACCATAGGTTCAATATCTGAGGAAGCTATCAGAAAATACATAGAAAGCCAAAAGAGAAAACCATGGCAATCATAGCATATAAGTTCAGGGTTTATCCAAGTCAAAAGCAATTAGAAACTTTGAAACAGTTTGCGGGGTGTGTAAGATTTGTTTACAACTACATGCTTGCTTTGTCAAAAGAAAAATATGAGAAAGAAGGCATAAAATGGAATACTTTGGGATACAAAAAGTTATTACCAAGGTTAAAAGAGGAATATCCTTTTCTCAAACAAGCTCCATCTCAGGCATTACAACAGGCAGTTATTAATCTTGGCAAAGCTTATGAGAACTTTTTCAAAGATAGGGCAAAGTTTCCAAAGTTTAAAAAAAGAAAGAGATAAGTTCCATATATCTGCCACAGGGTTTCAAGATAGAAGATAAAGGAAAGTGGCTATATCTCACTATTCCAAAGATGGAAAAGCCTCTTAAAGTAAGAAAGCACAGACAAATAGATGGCGTTGTTAAGTCAATAATTATAAGTCTTTCTCCATCAGGTAAAGTTCATGTTTCTATACTTGTGAAAAAGGAGATATTTTCTTTGGAAAGGAAAGAGAAAGTAGTAGCCATAGATATAGGACTTAAAGATTTTGCGGTAATAGTGGATAGCCAGGGGGTAATTCAGAAAGTACCTCATCCGAGATATCTTCTTAGAACAGAGAAACTTCTCAAAAGACAACAGAAGAAGTTAAGCAGGAAAGAGAAGTTTTCAAAGAACTATCAAAAACAAGCAAGAAAAGTGGCAAAGTTGCATGAGAAAGTAAAAAACCAAAGAATGGATTTTCTGCATAAATTGTCTTCTGCCATTATCCACGAAAACCAAGTGGTAGTGGTAGAGGATTTGAACATTAAAGGCTTACTGCAAAACGATAGATTATCCAAAGCCATATCCGATAGTGGATGGGCTATGTTTTTGACCTTTCTTTCTTACAAAGCACAGCTT
>JAUQQL010000048.1 GCA_030578315.1 Thermodesulfobacteriota bacterium
CTTCTGGAGGTAGATGTGGATTTTTAAATTTTAATCTTAATAAATCCAACCTTATTGATTTGTATAACTCAAAGGATTTGAAAAACAAAAGAGATAGATTTAGCAATTTTACTTATAAAAAATATAAACTATAATTCAGATAAAAGCACTAATAAAAAGTTATTTAAAAATTAAAAAAATTTTGGTAACTTTTATATTTAATCAAAATCGATCTTAAAATTTTATTACAACCATTTCTTTTCAAGTGCTAGTGATTTTTGTAAAAAAAATTATTATACATTTAATATTAATTTTAAATCTTTCCTTTTTTTTAAATTAAAATCTTTCCCTATCCATTTTTTTAATTCGTTTATTGAGACATTGGTTTGTGTTTTTTTTAAATAATTCCATACATTAATGATTTCCTGCAATGAAGGTTTATAAAAAGTATTATCGTATTTATCCACAATAATAGAATACCAATAAGGATAACTTTTAAAATCTTTTGTAAGTTCTGTCTTTTTTAATTTGTTTTCAATAATAAACTTTTCAAGTTCTTCTTGGTTTCTAAGAATCTTTCCTACAGCCGTGAATATTACATACAGTTCCTTTAAAGGTATGTCGTAGTAATACTTAGTCCTTGGTCTATTTGATAGTCTTATTTTTACTAACTCTTCTTCTCTTTTCAGATACTTACTGTTTCTTCTTTTCATAAAATATATTACTTTTAGGAAGTGTTCTATAACCTTAAAATAAAAAATTGAGTAGTATTTTGAACCGCCAAATTCAAAATATCCAGAATCAAGCACATTTAAAAAATGACTAATCACTTCAAGTCCCTCTGATTCTATAGGCACTTTTTCTGAAGAAGCCTCTCTAAAGTCAAACCCACATACAAAGCAGTGAAAATGATTTACTGACAATTTCCACTTAAGAGGTGTTACTGGACTTCCACACTCTGGACATCTGTCAAGTAGAAAAACTTTATGCTTTAAACAAGCTGTATAAAAAGTGATTCTCCAGAGCTTACGAAAATAGTTGTCTTCTTTCAAACACTCTGGACAATATCTTAAACCGTGTTTTCTAAAACGACCACCAACAGGTTTTACAGGATTTATAAAAGGTTTGCAGTTGTTATAAATTCCAGGGTCTTCGAAAAGAAGTCCTTCGTAAGTCCTCAAGGAAAGATTAAAAATTTTTTCAAAAGGAAAGTTCACTCTTTTTGCTACTTCCTCGTAAAGACGCAAAGTGCCCCAATCTGGATCGTTTAAAATACAATTTAAATATTCCCCAAAATAAACGGATGCAAAAGACTGAGGAATACTTAAATTTGCAATTGACATTCTTGCAAACCAAGAAGAAAAAAGTTCTTCTTTTTTCGGTTGAGGATGAACTCTTATAAAATGACTGGAAAGTCCACTTCTACCAAAGCTTGAAAATCTACTTAAAACCTTCGGAAAATCCTCGCTCACTTATTTTAAAAAGCTTATCGCCTTTTTAGCAAGTTCTAATGTAATTTTTTCCTCGCTCACTTATTTTAAAAAGCTTATCGTCTTTTTAGCAAGTTCTAATGTAATTTTTTCCTCGCCAGTCTGTATGGCCTTTACGCAGGCCTGCTTAAGTATATGAACTATTTCTGCAAGAATTCCCTCCGTTTTTTCAAGTAGCCAAATAATTAGTTCTTCGTTTTTCCACAAATACGAAGGTTTCTTTAAAGGAAGCGTAACTTCAAGTGATCTTAAAAGTCTTTTAAATTCATCATTATACTGCCACACGGGAAGTTCAAACTTGTCAAATCTTCTTTTAACTTCATCGTCAGTTTCAATTGCAATTAAAACATCTTTTGTTCCAACCAGCACAATGGGAATTTGGAGCTTGTTTGTTAGCCCTTTTATGGCTGACAATACTTTTTTTTGCTGATTTGTAGTTCCATTTAATACATTGTGAAACTCGTCAAATACAAGTAGCCTAACTTTTAACAAGTCAAAATAGTAGCTTATCATTTTTTCTTTTGTTAAAAGGTCGTCAGTTTTCTTGAAAGGAACGCCTATGGCATCTAAGACTCTATCGTAAAGCTCTCTTTCTTTAGGCTCAGTTGGCATTTCTACTATCAAAATAGGTATTTCGTCGCTTTCTTCTTCTGGCTTACATTTTGCTTCATATTTTTTACAAAATTCGTTTATTAACATAGTTTTTCCAGTCCCAGACTCTCCGTAAAGAATTAACCCCTTCATCCTTGGTTTTTTTGGAATTTTCATTAAAAGATTAAGGTAGTCCATTACTTGAATAATTGCATTGTGAACTATAAATTTATCTGTAAGAGCATATACTATTCTTTCCTCTTCAGATTTCTCTAAAATTTCTCTCGTTTCTGGAAGAAGAGAATTTAAGTGTTTTTCTATTTCTTCATTTATTTCTGTTTTAATTATAGATGTTTTTTTGCTAACTTTTTTGCTCATATTTACCAAATTTCAAATGGTTTTATGTCTTCTTCATCTTGTTCTTTTTCTTTAAGTTTATCCGTTTCTTTGATTTTTGTCTTTATTTCATTACTTTCTTCTTGTTTAAATAAAATCTTTTCTCTTTCCTCTTCGTATTTTTTCATAACTTGTTTTCTTTTTATCTTTTTCATTTTTTTATTTTTCGCATCTTCTACAATTTTATTTAGCTTTTCTAACACTATTAAAAGCTGTTCTTCATTGTGTTTTTTATTTAAAAAATAGTTTTTATATATATTTTTAATCTCCCAAAGAGTTATTTTAGGAAGTTTTCTATTACGACAAGGAATTTTAAAATACTCATTTGTTTTTGGGTCTAAAAAATATATAAACCTCATATCTCCAGGATCGTATTTAAAAGTATATTTTTCTTTTTTGCCTATATAAGGCTTTAAAACTGCATCAAAGTATCGCACATTCTGAAAGTGAACCCCGTCTTTGTGAACAGGTCTTGTAAATGAAGGAAGTATAGCAATTCTTAACCTTTTAGCTTCGTTACCAGTGATGATTTTTAAAGGTTTAGGACGAAAAGCAAGACCTTGCTTAAATTTATTTTCAGGCGTTGTTTGCAATTCACTGTGAATGGTTTTATGATAATAACTTGCTATAAAAGTTAGCAACCACCTTTCAAAGTCGTAAATAGTAAAAGTAGCGTATTTATGGGGCTTGTATTCGCCTTTTTCTTTTGGATTTGAAAAAGTAGTCCCAGGAAGTTCGTGTATTTTAGTATTAAGTGTTCTAAAAAATCTTTCAATTATACCTCCAAAGTGAGGAGTCTTTTTTGGTCTGTATTCAATTAATATGCCATATTCTTTACAGAAGTTTTCAAGATGTTGACTTCTAAATTCCATAGCATTGTCTACGCAAATTTTTTCAGGAATACCAACCATGTCCCACTTATCTTCTACTTCGTATTCTTTTAACAATTCATCTTTTGGTGTCATAACCATATACAGAGTTTTTGAAACAGAAAAGTAATTTGGAGTATCCAAAGAAAGGTAATATCCTAAAACAGCTCTGCTATATACATCAATTGCCACTGTTATGTAAGGTCTACCTAATGGACTTCCAGTTTCATCAATAAGATATAAGTCAAGGAGAGTATGATCAATTTGAACAAACTCTAAAGGATAATTGGCTTCAAGCGACTTTTCACTTGCACCGTATAAACTTTGAGCTTTAACTTTTCCGTGTCTTTTTTCAAAAACTTCATAAGGAGTTAAATTGTTAATACGAGCTCTAACTGTATTTAAACACGGTGCTTTAAGCCCTTTTTCTTTGCACTTTTGCATAATTAATTTATAAACAGTGAAAACAGAAACTCTTCGTGACGGATTTAAATATACATTTTCTATTACTTGAGTTACGATTTCTTCTACTTCTTTTGACAGTTTTGATTTTGCTTTTCCACCTCTATTTTTATATTTAGGAATTAAAGCCGAAAATCTTTCCTCTCCTTCAATAAACTTTTTCAACCATCGGTATATCGTAGAAGGGTGAATTTTGTAAACTTGGGACAGTTCTTTGATTGTTTGAGTTTGATTTGAAGAGGAAAGAACTTGTCTTACAATTTGATATCTTTTGTCTACTTCTTTTTTTATATTTTCTGGTAAGAAAAAATCATAACATAATTCTGATGAATGGGAAGGAGAGCTATTTATATCTTCTAAAGGAGTAGTGTTTTCGTAAGGTTGTAATTCGTTAATTGATACTGTAAACTTATTTCCTGTTTCAACATCTAAAACTTCAACTCTTGAAAGATCAAAAATTTTATTAATTATAACTTTTCTTTTTCCATATAAAACAAGATTGCCTTTTTTAAGTTCTAAAATAGCCAAGATAATCTACCTTTTTTGTAATCATTTGGAAGATGTTTATACACTAAAAAGTTAAAGTCTTTTTCAATTTGAACTTCAGGTAGAGTGAAAAGTTTTCCCTTTGCAAGTAAGTGAAATAATAAAGTTCTAGCATTTTCTATAGTTAAATTCAATTTTTTTGAAAATAAATCAATAATTAAATAAGCAAAAGTTGGAAAAGATAATTCGTTTAATAAATTTAGCGAAGCATTTATTGAATTTTGAGGTATAGAAAGTGTATTAGAATTAAGGTAATTGAATAAAAATTTACATTTTAAAAATAAAGGAGTAAGTAGGGCCTTTTCCGTTATTAGTTTAAAAATTAAGTTATTTTTCAAAGCGTATTTTGTTAAGTAAATTACTTTTTTGTAGATTTTTGAGGAGTAAACATCTGATTGATATTTGACTTCAGCGAGAACAGGCTTTCTTTTATCAGTAAATTTTACAAGAAAGTCGGGAATGTAGTAAAGGTTTTGAGTAACTTGTATTTTGATAGGTTGTTCGCAGTATGAGTAAACAGTTGGAAGGAGTTCTAAATGGTAAATAAAAGCAAGTTCAAGTTGAGATTCGTAGGCAATCATACGACCGTTTTTTAAACTTGGGAACTTACCACTCAACGATTTTGACTGAACTGGAACTTTCCGAACTGGTTTTAGGTCACTCATATTAAAATATTCTTTAGAAATCCTCATAGTGAAATTATAATCTTATTTCAATTTTTTGCAAGAACTTTTGTAGAAAGTCAAATTTTTGCAGTTTATTTTGAAAATTTTTGCAGTTTATTCTGAAAAATTTAATTAAGAAAAAAACCTTGACTTTTCTAAAGCCTTATACAATAATAAAAAAGAATCGGTTAAAACTTTATGATCTATAACCTCAAATCTAATGATTGCAATTAATTTTGAAATTTACAATATGTCAATCAATACGGATATACTGCTTGTGTAGATAAAATATTAGGAACCCTAAAAAAATTAAACTTCACACTAAATCCACAAGCTGAACTAATCATTAAGGATGTAATCATGGAAATAATAGATGAACAAAATCTCAATATAACTCAGTGAAATTTTGAAAGCCCCAAAAAAAATTAATCAGTAACAAGTAAAGAAAAAATTTCTGTTTTAAGGATATTGAAAATAAGAGAAGTATTTATTTCTGGAAATTTAGAAAGAATTTCTCTACTCAAACTTTTATCGCCAAGAAGAAAAGCTACTACAAATCCTATAGCGGGAGAACGACTAATCCCTTCATCGCAATGTATTATCCATATAGGCTTTTCTTTGTTACGTAAAATAAAATCTTTTATTTTAGAAATGACTTCAGTATTGATCCAAACAGGCTTTGGTAATCCCCACTCACCACTCTCCCAAATATGTTCAACACCATGATCAATCGGATTAACATCATCTATTTGAAAACATAAATCTAACACATTATTTTGAGAAATTGCAAAATTAAGTGGTATCCTCTCAACCGAACTAAGTCTTATCAGAACTACTTCATCTATTGCCGAAGAAAATTTTTGTAAAACACTATTTACTTCTCTTTGGGGAATGATAAACATTTTTCTTATCATCAGATTCCTCCATTCAAAAGAAAAATCATAGCTCTTTGAGCAATATCTTGAGCTTCCCAATCAAGCCCCTTTCCAGCCAAAATAAGCTCAGAAAGCCTAAAAAGAAAAGCCTCTAATTGCTTAATTTTTTCTCTATAAGTAAAAGCCTCTTCCTGTAAGGAAAAAACTTGAGCTTTTAAATTGATTAATTCTTTTTGTAAAAGTTCCGCCTCTGAAACAAAAAGAACTGGAGAACTTTCTTTGACTGCTTGAGTAAGATATAAATTAGCCATCTTTCCTCCTCCCCTTTTTTTGATAAGAAAATACGGAAATGAGTAACTTTACTTTTAAAATAGGATCAAAAGATTTAAGTGAAAGCTCCTTTTCGGTAAGTAAATTCATTTGTAGCAACTTTTCAAAAATTATTTTTCTTGCAGAAAGAGTCAACTGGCCTTTTCCTTCGCCAAGAAATGTGCCATTTATCCTTTTCCCTGTGCGATTATCAGGTCTACTAAAAAAAAGCTAAAAAAAGCTTAAAAGAGATTACCAATAAGTGTTAATAACATCCCTAGCTTCTTTTGAAATTTCACTCTTCTTTTCTATTTCTTTTAATTTTTTTTCCATATAACTTCTATCAACATTATCTAAACATTCTTTAGTCAAATCAATAATTTTCTTTTTTACATTTAATTCAATTACATTTTGTTCCTGCTTAATTTTCTCACTTCCTACTTCTCCTACTTCTTTTATTTCTTCTATTTTTTCTACTCCTTTTACTTCTTTGATTATATCATTTTGTATTTCTCTATCCAAATCAATTTCATTTTCTTCTTCTATTTCTAATTCCTCTACAAGTAATGTATCGTCTTCGTGTAATTCAATTAAATACTTATTTAACTTTTCTTTTATATTTTCAATTTCATACCCAAATTCTTTTAAAAATGTATAATCTTTTAATTCAAATAATTCTCTTATATTGTATTTTTTATGTTCTATTTTTTCAGGTATTTTATATCTCTTTGCTACTACTATTCCATCTATATAATAACCTTGAAATTTGTCTGCTTGTGAACCCAATTTCACTATTATCTCTGTCCCTTTTAATTTCCCTTCTTTACTTAAATTAAATAAAATTGCAAAATTTTCATTTCTTAAATTAACTCCTTCACAAAATAATAATAATAACTTTACTTTCTTTTCACTTAAATCAAATACATTAAAAATAACATAATGTCTACTTTTACTAATATTTTCTCCATATCTTTTTGCTAATTCACATAAAAAACACCTTCCTTGTCCATCACATCCTAATTTAATACTATAATTATTCATTAACCTTACTCTATGAAGACCTACGACTAAAAATTCATCATCCAAAATTACAAAATTTTTTCTCTCTCCTCTTTGTAAATAAATAAAATTTGCCTCTAATAAATTTTTTAAAGCAGGAGCTTTTTGAATTATTTCTTTTTTTATTTCTTCAAAACTTTGAACACCTTTAACTTCTTCCAAAGCCTTACAAAATTCATCATAAGTATAAATTTTCATCTCTACCCTCCTCCAAATAAATTTTTTTTATAAACTTACTCTTTTGATTTTTTTTCGTAATACTTCTTCTAACATATTATTCTCAACAACAAGAGCAGGATCTTTAACTTCATAATTTTCAATAGAAAATACTCTTTTCGCCCCTTTTAAATGTTTTAATACCTTTCGCCTAATTACCTCTCCACCTTGATCATTGTCAAAAAAAAGAATTAAATCAATATCATTAGGTAAATTGTGTATCATCTGAATGGTTGGTTGACCTAAACTTCCCCATACCTGTCCCTCTCCTACATACCTTGAAAGTAAAATAACATCCCTCTCTCCTTCAACTAAAAAAAGAGGTAAATCCTTACTTAACGGAAAATGTTCTCCATACCAAAGTTTTCCACTTCCATTATGCCCTAAATAATAAAATTTTCTTCCATGCTCCCCTTCTATCCTTACTTTTACTCCTAATAACTCATTTTCTTTATTTTTAAAAGGAAATAAATAACCTTCTTCAAAAGGAAAATATCTTATATCCCATATCTTTACATCTCTTAAAGTTAAAGAAAGCTTTTTCGCTTTTTCTTCAGGAACATAATTGCAATTATAAAATAACTTCTGCCATTCTTCTCCTTCAATCCCCTTTTTCTTTTTTTCTTCTTTAATAATTCCACTATACTCTTTTAAAATATCTATGTATCTAAGCATTTCAAAAAATATGTAATTATCTATTATTCCTATTTTCCGTAATAAATAAGGAAATTGTTTTAATGAACCTTTTGCACCACAAGTAAAACAATGAAATCCTTGCATAGATAATCCAAACGAAAATCGTTTGTCATCTTTGTCTGGATGAGTCCGACTTGCAAAAGGACAATTCGTCATAACCCACTTCCCACTTACTACTAAAACCTTTGTCCCAAAAAATCTTTTTACAAAATTCACTAACCCAGAAATCATCCTTTTATAATTCTACTTAAGATTTTTTTCAAGTTCTTTAAGAATTTTTATCTCATCCAAATGCTCCCGTATAAAAGAATAAATAATATATAAAATAATTTCGTTAATATTTTCAATACCTGTCTTCTTTTTTACAAGCTCAAAAGCAGGTTTTAATATATCATCATATACTTCTTGCGTATAAGTTAGTATAATGTTTTGCGTTGCTTGTTTTTGAACTGAAGAAATATAAGTTTCAAACGTTTTTAAAACATTTTCTTCTTCTTTATTTTCTTTATTTACTTTAATCTCTTCTTTTTCTTCTTGTCCTAATAAACTTCTTACATAATCTCTTAAATGTATGTCTTTTTCTAATTCTTCTTCTAAGACTTCCCGTATTTCTTCATGTTCATCATATTGTTTTAATGCTTCTACTGTCTCTTTACTTATTTCCATCTCTTCTTTTTTATTTCGGCCTCTCGTTTTTCCTAAACTTTCAGATACTTCACTCAATTTTTCTCTAAACTCACGAAGAGAAAATTGCATCCCTCCTATAAAAAGTTTTCTCATAATCTCTTCACTTAATTCGTTTGCTTCACAAAAATATACATACTCTCTAAACTTTGAAAAACCAAACGCTTTAACCTCTTCTACAGTAAATCCATATTTCTCAATAAATTCACCCATCTTTGCAAAAGCATAAAAAGTAGACGTATGAAAATCATATTTCTCTTCAAATTCTTTTATATAATCTGATATACTTTCATATCCCTCTTTTTCCCAAATCTTATACCTTCTAATTTCATAACATAACTTACACAATTCAAAATACATTTCGTCTTTTTTTTCAAAATACTGTCTTAACCGTTCCCTATAATTTAAAACAGGTAACATTTCATCTTTCACTTCAGTTGCTACTTTTAATTCTAATTTTTCAGCTACTTTGATCTCCATAACTCTACCTCCTTTTTTATTATTTTATTTTTTCCTTAATATTTCTTTAATTAATTGTGGTTCAGCCCATATTTTTTGATATATATACTTACTTACTTTTTCTTTAAATTCACTGTCTTCCCTTAATCTTTCCGATATCTCCTTTTGTGTTTTATATTCTTCTTCTAAAAATCTATACTTATTTCCCTCTTGTTCAAGAAGACCTAACTTTTTTATCACACCTAAAATAACAGGTATATCAATAATCTCCCCTCTTTTATACTTGTCTGTATCTATTAAAACCATGGTATAAGATCCCGTTATATCATGAAAACCACCCGTTTTGTTTTTTTCTATTTTAAATTTGTATTCTGCAAGAATAGGAATATCATTTTCTTTGTGAATTGTGCCTTTTGTAAATTTTACATCTAACGAAACTAAAGCCTCTTGAAATTTTCCTCCTGGTTTTACTTCTTGAGGTAATCTAAAAGGTCCTCCCATATTCTGAAATCCCATTCTCACTTGATTAATCAAAATAGTAGTAACAGGAAAATCATTTTTCATTCCTTCTATAGAAAAAACTAATAATTTCCTTAAAAATCTATTTAAACCTCTTGCTAAAAGACCAACTAAACTTTGTTCCGCTTCACTTTCAGCCTCAGCCAAAGGAACCATACTCGCTAAACTGTCAACTACTATTAACCCTATTTCACTAAACCTTTCTTCCTCCTTTAATTCATTGATAATCTCAATCCCTTCCTCTAAATAAGCTGGTTTTGCCACATATATTTTATCTAAAAATTCTTCTTTATTTAAAATTACTTTTGCCCAATCAGTATCAAAAGTATCTTCAAAATCAATATATAAAACTTTCCTGTCATAATTCTCTAAAAAAGAACGACAAACCCGAAGCGCAAAAGTTGATTTGGATGTGCTTTTTTCACCATGAAACATCGTAAATTTCCCTATAGGAATTCCCCCAGTCAGCAAATCAAATAAAAATACATTACTTAGAATTTTTTCCGTTTTTTTTAATTCATTTGCTTTTTTTAATCTATTTTCTTTTTCTTTTCGTTTTTTAATTTCTTTTAAAACATTATGTGAAACTTGAAAAACTTCATCCTCAACTGAATTTATATCTTCATTTTTTTCCGCTTTTTTTCTTCTTTCCTTTTTTAAAAGATCTTCTACAATTTCATTAAAAATATCATTCATCTCTTTTTCCACTTTCTCTTTTTCCATTTGATTCCCTCCTACTTTTCTTTTTTATTGTTAATTTAACTATACTATAAAAAAGAAATTTGTCAAGACCTTTTTTTGACTTTTAAAAAGAATTTTTATAAAAAGTAACATAATCTTTTAAAGTCAACTACTCCTTATTAAAATAAAGAGCTTTCTGTTGTCAACTACTCCCACTTAAAGAAGTGGGAGCTTGCTCCATCCCATAAGGGAGAGCATTAGGCTGGTTGACAAACAGC
>JAUQQL010000049.1 GCA_030578315.1 Thermodesulfobacteriota bacterium
AAAATTTAAAAAGTAATTGGAACTTTCATATTCTAAAGGAGGACTTTCATAAAGATGTGAAGTCTCCTCTATTTTTAAAGGAAGTTTTTTTAATAGGAGAAGAGCCTTTTTTAAAAAGGCTTCCCTTTTTCCTAAATTACTTCCAAGATTTAATAGAACACTTTTTAAAATTTCAGGGTAGAAAGTCTCTGAAGAACCTCTTTTAATCTCTTTTCCTCCACAGTTAAAGCTATTCTAAAATAACCTTCTCCATATTCTCCAAACCCAACTCCAGGAGTTACCACTATTCCCTTTTCGTCTAAAAGTTTTTTACAAAACTCTTGAGAAGAGTAATTTTTAGGAGTTTTTACCCAAAGATAAAAAGTAGCTGTAGGAATTTTAAATTCAAAACCTAACTTTTTAAATTCTTCAATTATTAAATCTCTTCTTTCTTTAAAGGCATTTCTTATAGGATTTGTCAAATTTTCTAAATTTTCCAGAGCATATGCTCCAGCTTCCTGAATAGCTGTAAAAACTCCAGAATCTACATTACTTTTTACCTTAGCTAAAGCAGAGAC
The DNA here is from genome assembly GCA_030578315.1 of Thermodesulfobacteriota bacterium. Classification (GTDB taxonomy): domain Bacteria; phylum Desulfobacterota; class Thermodesulfobacteria; order Thermodesulfobacteriales; family Thermodesulfobacteriaceae; genus Thermodesulfobacterium. The sequence goes on from JAUQQL010000049.1 coordinate 558, forward strand.
CAAAAAACTATTTCCCACAGCAAAGCCAATTCTCCAACCAGTCATACAGAAGGTCTTAGATAAACTATGAAATTCTATAGATACTTTTTTAGCTTCATCCACCTCAAAAATACTTAATGGAGCATTTTCAAAATACATTTCTACATAAGCTGCATCATGGGCTACAATAAAGTCATACTTTTTAGCTACTTTTACTACTTCTTTAAAAAATTCTCTTGAAGCTGTAGCAGTAGTAGGATTGTTAGGATAATTTAGCCAAAAGATTTTAGTTCTTTGAAAAATTTCTTTAGGAATACTTCCTAAATCAGGTAAAAATTCATTTTCCCAGGTAAGAGGAACATAATAAGGTATTCCGTCCGTAAAAAGAGCACCAAGATGGTATACAGGATAAGCTGGATTAGGACATAACACTATATCTTGAGGATTAATAAAGGCTACTGGAAAATGGGCTATCCCCTCCTTTGAACCAATTAAAGCTAAAATTTCAGTTTCAGGGTCGAAAGAAACTTCAAATCTCTTTTTAAGGTAATTAGCACAAGCCTTTCTAAAAAAAAAGACTTCCTAAATTAGAGGGATAGCGATGATTAGAAGCTTTTTCTAAGGCTTTCTTAGCTACCTCTATAATTTCAAAAGGTGTAGGAATATCAGGATCACCAATCCCCAAATCAATAACTTCTGCTCCTTGTTTTATTTTTTCATTTTTAAGTCTATCCAATTCTACAAAAAGATAAGGGGGTCTCTTTTTTAATCTTTCCGAAAGTTCCATTCTTTTTCTCCTTTATCTTTCTCTTTTTCCTTCAATAAATTCTTGAACCATTTTTTAGCTATATAATCAGGAAATTGCTTAGGAGGATGCTTCATAGTATAAGCTGAGATAGAAATAAGAGGACCTCCTATCCCACGGTCTTTAGCTAACTTTACACATCTTATAGCATCAATAGCTGAACCGGCTGAATTAGGAGAATCTTCAACTTCTAATCTTACCTCTAAGGAGAAGAGAACTCCACCGAAGTGCTCCCCTTCTAGTCTTATATAAGCCACCTTTCTATCTCTTAACCAAGGTACCCAATCAGAGGGCCCTATGTGAATATTTTCCCATCCTATTTCATAGTTAAGCAAACTAGTTACAGCCTCAGTTTTAGAAACTTTCTTAGTTTTTAAACGATTCCTCTCAAGCATATTCAAAAAGTCAGTATTTCCTCCAAAGTTTAGATGATAACTTCTTTTAAGAGGAATTCCTCTGTCTATGAAGAGTTGAACCAAGGTTCTATGAAGTATAGTTGCTCCTAATTGAGATTTAATATCATCTCCTACTACAGGAATATTGTTTAATTCAAATTTTTTAGCCCAAGTTGAATCAGACACAATGAAGGTAGGCATAGCATTTACAAAACCCACACCTGCTTTAAGACAAGCTTCTGCATAAAAACGTGCAGCCTCCTCTGCCCCTACTGGAACATAATTAATCAGAACTTCAGCTTGAGTCTCCTTTAAAACTGAAACTACATCCTCTAACTCATCCTCCTTTTCTTCAGAGACAATAAAAGTTTTATCCTCTGGGAAATTACTCATATGTGGAGCTACTCCGTCTAACACCTTTCCCTTTCTAACCTTTACTCCTAAATAGGGAACCTCTTTATAAAAAATAGCTGTACAATTAGGAGGACTAAAAATAGCTTTAGAAAGGTCCTTTCCTACCTTACGGGCATCAATATCCCAAGCCGCAACTAAATCAATATCATAGGGTTTATATCCTCCCACATCAGGTAACATTATTCCTTCTATATTTGTAGATTCTCTTTTCTCTCTATAATAGAAAATACCTTGTACTAAGGAACTGGCACAGTTTTCCACCCCTACTATAGCTAACCGTATCCTTGACATACTTACCCCCTTTAAAATATCCTTTTAAAACTTGCCATAAAACTTTTTATTATCAATTTTTGACCCTTACCACTAAAGCTCCGATTACATACTCACTTGGTAAAAGACTAATAAGCTTTATTCCTCTGGTTGTTCTACCTTGAGAAGGTATTTCTTCTTCGTTTATTCTTATAACTTTCCCTGAACTTGCAAAAATAAGAACTTCATCCTTGGGAAGTAAAATTAGACTACTTGCAAGAAATCCTGTCTTTTCATTAATTTGATGAGCTATTAATCCCTTACCAGACCTCCCTTGAATCCTAAATTCTGAAAGATGGGTCTTTTTTCCGTATCCCTTATCTGTAATAGTAAATAAAGCCCCGTTTTCCTCAGCTTTAAGTAAATCTAAGACCCTATCTCCCTCACTTAACTTTATACCTATAACTCCTTCTGAAGCTCTTTTACTACTTCTTAAAATATCCTCTTTAAAATGAAGAACTAAACCTTTTTTACTCAAAATCATTAGAGAATCTTTACCTGAGGTAAGAATTCCCTTTTTTAAAAAATCTCCTTTCCTTAAATTGATTACCGTAAGCCCATTTTTTTAATATTTTTTAGCTCTTCTAATTCCATCTTCTTTATTAGACCTTGCTCAGTAATTAAAACAATAAAACCACTTTCTGAGGTTGGAAGTAAAAAAACTACATTATCCTCTATATAGGAAATTATATTTCTTATATGAGTTCCTTTGGAGATTTTATTAGAAGAATAAGGTACTTTTTGTAGTTCTAAAGGATAAACTTTCCCTTTTTCAGTAAAAATCCACAAATTTTGTTCTGAACTAACTTGAATTGCAGTTCTTAATTTTTCATCAATATTAAAGGCTAAACTCCCTTTTCCCCCTCTTTTTTGAAGGGAAAAAAGGGTTAAAGGAAGTTTACGAAAGTAGTTGCCTTCACTTATTAAAATTATTACTTCTTGAGAAGGAGGTTTCTCTTCTAAAAGAGAAATTTCTTCCTTTTCAAGGATTTCTGTCTTTCTTCCATCTCCAAACTTTTCTTTGATTTCCTTAAATTCTTCCTCTATTACCGTAAGGAGGGTTGGTTCATGAGAAAGAATTTTTTCATAATAGCTTATAGCTCTTTTAAGTTCTTCATATTCTAAATTTAGTTTTTCTCTTTCTAAAGCTGTAAGTTTTTGAAGTCTCAAGTTAAGAATTTCTTGAGCTTGAATTTCTGTAAAGTTAAATCTTTTTATTAATCTTTCTTGAGCATCCTTAGGGTCCTTGGACTTTTTTATAATTTCAATAATTTCATCTATATGAGCTAAAGCTTTAATAAAACCCTCTAAAATATGAGCTCTGTCCTTAGCTTTCTTAAGTTCGTAATGAGTTCTTCTTATAATAACTGTTTTTCGCCAGTTTAGAAAATGCTGAAGAAGGTCTTTTAGTGTAAGAACTTCTGGTTTTCCCTGAACCAGAGCTAACATAATAATTCCAAAAGTAGTTTCTAAAGGGGTTAATTGATAAATTTTTTGTACTAAACTGTGAGGAGCTAAAGCCCATTCTTTCTTTACTTCTATCACAATTCGAATACCCTCTTTATCAGACTCATCTCTTACTTCAGAAATACCTTCTAATTTCTTATTTTTAATTAATTCAGCTATTCTTTCTACTATCTTAGCCTTACTTACTTGATAAGGAAGTTCAGTAAAAACAACTTTTAACTTGTCTTTTTCCCTTTCCAATTTGTATTTGGCTCTAAGTTTTATTAAACCTTTACCTGTAGTATAAGCTTTTTTAATTCCCTCTGTTCCTACTATACAAGCACCGGTAGGAAAGTCTGGACCTTTTATAAAGTTCATTAATTCTTCATTAGATAAATTAGGGTCTTTTAAAAGGGCCAAAAGAGCCTCTACTACTTCCGAAAGATTATGAGGAGGAATATTAGTTGCCATTCCAACTGCAATACCTGAAGAACCGTTTATAATAAGGTTAGGAATTTTGGATGGCAAGACCATAGGTTCTTTTAAGGAATTGTCATAGTTAGGCATAAACTCCACAGTTTCTTTTTCTATATCAGTTAAGAGTTCGTGAGCTATACGAGCAAGCCTTACTTCAGTATATCTCATAGCTGCAGGAGCATCTCCGTCTACAGAACCAAAATTTCCTTGTCCATCCACTAAAGGATATCTCATAGTAAAATCTTGAGCCATTCTTACCAAGGCTTCATATACCGGAATATCTCCGTGAGGATGATATTTTCCTATTACCTCTCCTACTATTCTGGCACTTTTTTTGTAAGGTTTATTCCAGTCATTTCCCATTTCATACATAGCATAAAGAATTCTCCTCTGAACAGGTTTCAACCCATCTCTTACATCAGGTAAAGCCCTTCCTACAATTACGCTCATAGCATAATTAAGATAAGACTCTTTTAATTCTTCTTCTAAGGAAACAACTATGAGTTCACCCATAAATTAAAGAGCACTTCCTTTTTTAATTTCGGACCTTAAAAGTTCTAATCCTTCATTTATACTATTTCTTACCATTAAAGAGAGTTTATCTTTATCTTTAAGTATTAGATGGGAGGTTTCTATAGGTTCTCCTATAAAAACTTTCACTTCTTTTTGGAAAGTTTTAAACCAGATTTTACCCTTAGGTAAAATCTGGATAGTTCCCCAAATAGCTACAGGAACCACCTCAGCTTTGGTCTTTAGGGGAATTAAAAAACCGCCTAATTTAAAGGGTAAAAGTTCTCCGCTTGGAGAACGAGTTCCCTCTGGAAAGATGACCAAAGAGTATCCCTTTTTAAAAGTTTCTATACAAGATAAAATACTTTTTAAACCATCCTTAGGGTCTTTTCTTTCTACTGGAAGATATCCTAAAACCTTTATAGCCCAACCAAAGAAAGGAATGTAAAACAAACTTTTTTTAGCTAAAAATCTGATTTTATAAGGTTTTAGCACCTTTTCTAAAACGGGTATGTCAAGTTGACTTTGATGATTTACCATGAAGATGTATCTTTTTTATCTGAAAGTTGAGTCTTAGAAATTACTTGTATTTTAACTCCTAAAATAAAGAGCAAAACTTCACACCAAAAACGAGCTATAGTATGACAAAGGGTTAGTATAATTAAAATACTTAAAATCGGGACAGAGACAAATATAAAGAGATAAACTACAAAATTTCTTAAGATTTCTTCTAATTTTAAAAACATTTTTATTTAATAAAAAGTTAAGAAATTTCTTAAGATTAACACCCCCTCAGGTAAATCGTCTTTTGTAAAGTCCCAATCTAAGGGAGGTTTATTTCTTTTTTTCCAAGCTGAAAGGGAAGTTCCAATAGATTCAGGGTGGAACTGCACTCCTTCTAAGGGATAGTACTTATGTTTTATACCCATAATCTCTCCATCTTCCGCCAACGCAGTTATTTCAAATTCTGAAGATAAGGTTTTTATATCTATAGCTAAGGAATGATAACGCATTCCATAGAAGGGATTAGGTATATTAGTAAAAACCCCCTTACCAGTATGAGAAATAAGAGAAACCTTTCCATGCATAAGTCTTTTAGCTCTAATTATTTCTGCAGAGTAAGCTTCTCCAATACATTGATGTCCTAAACAAACTCCCAAAAGAGGAATTTTTCCTGAAAAATGCTTAATAACTTCTACAGAAATTCCTGCCTCCTTAGGAGTACAAGGTCCTGGAGAGATAATGATATGAGTTGGACTTAATTCTTCTATTTGACTTATTGAAAGGGCATCATTTCTGAAAACCAGAACTCCTCCTTTCCATAATTTTTGAATCATTATGCCTACTAACTGAACCAAATTGTAAGTAAATGAATCGTAATTGTCTATAACTAAAACTTTTTTAATTTCTTTCATAAGAAGTATCCTTGGGAAAAAAGTTCTAAGGCTTTTTTCATCCCTTGAGCTTTGTTTACTGTTTCTTGATACTCCTTTTCTGGAACAGAATCTGCTACTATTCCAGCTCCAGCCTGTAAGTAAAGATTTTTACCTTTTTGAAAAAGAGTTCTAATAGTAATACAAAAGTCCATATTTTGTGAAAAACCAAATAACCTACAGCTCCAGCATAGGGACCTCTGGTAGTCTTTTCAAGTTCAGCAATGATTTCCATAGCCCTTATTTTAGGAGCTCCTGAAACAGTGCCAGCAGGAAAGGTTGCAGAAAACACTTCAAACATATCCTTACCAGGGATTAATTCCCCTCTAACCCCTGAAACAAGATGCATTACATGTGAATATCTTTCAACTATCATTAACTCATAAACTTCTACACTTCCATATTTACAAATTCTTCCTAAATCATTTCTCCCCAAGTCAACTAACATTATATGTTCCGCTAATTCTTTTTCGTCTCTTATAAGTTCCTCTTCCAAAATTTTGTCCTCCTCCTCTGTTTTTCCACGAGGCCTTGTTCCTGCAATAGGACGGGTTTCTACCCTATTATTTTCTAACCTCACCAAAATCTCTGGAGAAGAACCAATTAAAGCTTCTTCTTTCAGTTTCAAGAAAAACATATACGGAGAAGGATTAACTTTTCTTAAAGCTCTATAAAGAAGAAAAGAAGTATGGGGATTTTCTAATATTTCGTCCTTAAGACCAAATCTTTGAGAAAGAACTACCTGAATAACATCTCCCTGAGCAATGTATTCTTTGGCTTCCCTTACCATCTTTAAAAAAAGTCTCTCTTTCTAATTCAGGTTCAAAGGTAAGTTCTTTTTTTTAAAGGTTCTACGGTGAAGCTTGTTTTCTTAATACAAGATAGGAGACTAAGAAGTTTGTTTTTTTTGGCTAAATAAAGTGACTCAGAAAAACCTTCTTCCTTTCGCGCCAAACACAATAATTTTATAGTATAAAGAAGACGGTCATAAATAATTAAAACCTCAGGGAAAATAAAATGAAAAAAGTGAAAATTTAAAGAGTCATTAGGAAGGGGAACTCGAGGTTCAAAAAAATGAACCATTTCATAACTTACAAATCCTACTGCTCCTCCCCAAAATCTTGGTAAATTTTTTATAAAAGGAACATTATACTGATGAATAAATTCTTTAAGATATCTCCACTTAGAAGAAGCATTTTCTCCGAAACTTTTGATAACATAAAATGGTTCTAATCCTAAAAAACTATAGCGAGCCCACTTTTCAGGTCCCTCCAAACTCTCTAAAAGAAAAATATAGTCCTGGTCTTTAAAGATTTTATAGAAAAGGGAAATAGGTGTTTCTAAATCTACAGGTATTTCAACATAAATTGGAATCAAAGTGTATTTTTCAGCTAAGTTTAAAAACTCTTTTAAAGATGGTTTTATTTCTATGAAGTAAGTATTCATTAGTAAAAAAATTCTTCCTTTAACTTAGAAATTAAGTTTTCTAAAGAAATTTTTTCTTGGGTTCCTCTAAGCATATCTTTAAGCAAAATTTTTCCTTCTTTAATTTCATTTTCTCCCAAAATAAGAACCTTTTTGCTTGAAAGCTTGTCAGCTTCTCTTAAAAGAGCTTTTAAACTTTTTTCTTCGTAAAGAACTTCTACCTTGAAATTAGCTTCTCTTAAATTTTCAGCCAATTTAAATCCCTCTTTAAATTGCTCTTTTCCTAAAAGAGCTAAGAAGAGTTGAGGAGAAAGATTGTTTAAAAAGACTTGAGATGGAAAATAAGAAGCTACACAAATTTCCCATCTTTCAACTCCTATAGCAAATCCTACAGCAGGTAAAGATGGACCACCTAATTCTTCTAATAGTTTGTCGTATCTTCCTCCTGCACAAACCGTATCTTGAGCTCCAAGTCCTTTGCCTTTAATTTAAAAAATGGTTCTGGTATAGTAGTCAAGGCCTCTTACTAAATAAGGATTAAAAACATACTTAAGACCTAAAAAATTTAAAAGTTCTGATAACTCTTCAAAGTGAAGCTTACAATTTTCACACCAGAATTTATTAATGGGCTCAAGCTTTTGAATTTCATTTTTACAGTTTGAATTTTTACAATCTAAAATTCTAAAAGGATTTCGTTCTAACCTCTGCTGACATGTGCCACAGAGAGCATTTTGATTTCCTTTCAGTGAAGATAAAAGATAGTCTTTATAATTAGGACGACACCTTTCACAACCTAAGGAATTTATTTCCAGAGTAAATAAATCTTCATTTTCAACCTCTTTATAAAAAACTTTTAATGGAGAGTAAAGAATATTAATACTCATTTTAATGACTTCAGCTTCATACCACGAAGTTAGATTTCCAAAAAATTCTACATCTATTTGATAAAACTCCCTAAGTCTTCCTTTTTGAGGTCTCTCGTGTCTAAACATGGGACCAATAGTAAAAAATTTTAAAGGTTTAGGTTTCATGTAAAGACCGTTTTCAATAACCATTCTGCAGATTCCAGCTGTAGCCTCAGGACGTAGAGTCAAAAATTCCTGATTACGGTCTTGAAAAGTATAAGTTTCTTTTTGAACAATATCAGTTACTTCACCTCTAGACCTTACAAATAAATCAGTTTTTTCTAAAATAGAAATTTTTACTTCTTGATAATTGTAATTTTTTAAGATTTTTTTGGCAGTTTCTACAAGAAACTCATACCTTATAAATTCTTCAGGTAACCAGTCTTTGAACCCTCTTACAGACTGAAATTTCATAAACCATATTTTATCACGAAAGAAAAAAAAATTAAGGTTTTAGAAGTTTCTTATGGTAATACTCCATTCTCCATCACTTATAAGAATTACTTTTTCTACTTTTAGACCTCTTTCTTTTACTACTTTTGGTACATCCTCAGTAGCAGCAGGGCAGTCTACCAACAAATCCATATAACTTTGAGGGGGTAGTTTTTCAATAAGTTTCTCTATAGCATACTTAGGATAAGGGCACATCCACCCTCTCATATCTACTTGATAGTAATTTTCCCTAATCCTACTTATTTTAATTTCTTTCATACTTTTTTCCCTCCATCCAGAGAATAAATAAATAGAAAAATAAAAGAAAACCGTAAATTAATAAAAAGCTTCCTAACCATCCTATTTTTTCAGGTAAAAATACAGTAGGTCCGTAAATCCATCCTTGTCCTACTTTAGATCCATATATACCAGTCCAAGCTCCTGAAGTTAAACATCCCATTATAAGAGCTACCCAAGACCGAGTATATCCTTCTCCACTTCTTACCAAAATACCTACTCCACAACCACCTGCCAAAACCATTCCAATTCCAAAAATCACTCCTCCTACAAAGTTGTGCCATCCTGCAGGAAAAACCATGTGATAGGGTTGATAACCCTTACTTTTAAGAAAGGCAAATCCAATTGCACTTATGGCTATGCTTAGCAGAACATACTTCATAAGCTTTCCATCATGTGAAGCCGTAATTTCTCTAAAGGCAGCAACAAAACAAATTCTTGAGCGCTGAAAGATTATGCCAAACCCTAATCCAAAAAGAAAAAGCCCCATGTGTAAGGGCGACAAGTGGTAGTAATAAACTAAAGCTATAATAAAAACCAAGACAAATAAGATTACTCCTAAAACAGGTTTAGCAGAAGCCTTAGGTTTAACAGCTTCTGATTCACAGGCTAAACTAAAATCAACCTTTTTTAAAGCCTTGTTTAACTCTATTTTTAAAATTTTAGTTCCAAAGTAAGCTCCTATAAGAAGTCCTATGCCTGATATAGGTCCACTTAAGGAAAAGGCCATGGTTGCAACCCAAAATCCGCCTACATTGCAGGGTGGCATTAAAACTGTTCCCAATCCCATAAGAATTCCTCCTAAAGCTCCCCATAGATAACCTTCTAAATTTTCCCTTCTTAACTTAAATTCCCTATTTAAAAGTGCTATACTTAAAGCTCCCAAGACAATTCCGAAGTTTAACAAACTGTGGGCATCCAAGTAGGGTATTTTTACAGGATTAGCTACAAAAGGAGCTTCTATATTCCATCCAAATAGATTGTAAATCCATGCTCCCCACATGGCCATTTGAGGAAAAACTCCTAAAGCTCTGGCATAGATAAACATATAAAGATTAGCTATGCTTAAAGCTAAAATTCCAATCCATACTGGCCAAGGTTCTAAAAGAATCTTAGAAATCCAATAGAAACCTCTCACTTTTAAAAATCTCCCTTTAGTTTTTTTTTCATTTATAACCTTAGATTTACTTTTTACAAAT
>JAUQQL010000008.1 GCA_030578315.1 Thermodesulfobacteriota bacterium
TTTTTACCCAAAGAATTCGCCTTGATAAAAAGAAGGGGGGTTAACTTAAAAAATTTTTTAAAAAAAAATACTGCTTTGAACTTAAAAAAAATAAAAGAGTATGAAAGTAGAAGATGGATTTTGTTAAAAACTGAATATCCTAAATTAAAACTCCCTACGGAAAAATTTTTGATTCTTAAATCTAAAAATTTTGACGATTTTCCTTTAAAGAACTACTTTAAGGTTAATTCTCAGATTCCTGAAAAACTTTTACTAAAAGAGGTTTCTAAAAAAGAAATAGAAAAATGGATTGAGAAGGGAATTTTAGAAAGAGTAGAAATTCCTAAATTTAGAAAGGTTGCGATTTCTTACTTAAGCGAATTTGATTATGTGTTAACTAATAAGCAAAGAGAAGTTTTTAACGGGATTAAAAGTTTAGTGGAAAAAAAAGAATTTAATCCTATTTTACTTTTTGGAGTTACAGGAAGCGGGAAGTCTTTGATTTATCTGGAACTTATTAAAGAAATTCTTAAACAGAAAAAAAAAGTTTTAATTCTTGTTCCTGAAATTGCACTTACGACTTATATGGAAATGTTTATTTTACAGTATTTTAAAGAAAATCTGGCCCTACTTCACAGTGGTTTGTCTCCTGGAGAAAGACTAAGTGAATGGATGAGAATTTTAAAGGGTGAGGTTAAAATTGTTTTAGGTACTCGTTCAGCTGTATTTGCACCTATAGAAAATTTAGGACTTATTATTGTAGATGAAGAACATGATCCCTCTTATAAAGAAACGTATTTAGCTTGCAAGTATCACGCTAGAGATGTTGCACTTTTAAGGGCTAAGTTAGAAAAAATCCCCATAATTTTAGGTTCTGCAACACCTAGCATAAGAAGTTTTTATTTAGCTACTAAGGGAAGGTATCATCTTTTTACGCTTAAAGAAAGGCCTTTTACAAGTTTACCTAAGGTAAAATTAATAGATAATAAAGTTTTTAAAATAATTTCTCCTGAACTGAAAAAAGAAATAGAGGAAACTTTAAAGAAAGGCAAGTCAGTTTTTCTTTATTTAAATCGTAGAGGATATGCTCCTTTAGTATTGTGTGAAGAATGTTATTATGTGTGGAGCTGTCCTAATTGTGGTATTCCTCTTACTTATCATAAGGACGAAGACGCTTTACTTTGTCACTACTGTGGGTTTAATCTTAAATTCTTAAGAACTTGTCCTAACTGTGGAGGAATAGAGGTAAAGTTTAAAAGAATCGGCACTGAAAAAGTTGAGGAGGAAATAAAAAAAATTTTTAAAGAAGTAGAAACTATTCGGATAGACCGAGATACTATAAATTCAGAAAAAAGACTTTCTGAAGTTTTAAAAAAAATTTATAACCAAAAGCCTAAAATAATTATAGGAACTCAGGCTGGAATTCATGGACATAACTTTCCTCAGGTTAATTTGGTGGGAATTTTAAGAGCCGAGGAGGGATTGTTTTTACCTCACTATAAAGCTGCAGAAAGAACCTTTCAGCTTTTGGTTCAAGCTTGTGGAAGAGCAGGAAGGTTTGAAGAAGAAGGAAAGGTTATTTTCCAAACTTTTTTAAAAAATCATTATGTTTTAAGGTATGCTTTATCTCATGATTACGAAAGTTTTTTTAAAGAGGAACTTCAATTGAGAATGAAATTTAAATTTCCTCCCTTAGTCAGAATGGCTTTGATAAGGTTAGAAGGTTTAAAAGAAGAAACTTTGATAAAAAAAATAAATGAAATAAAGAGTTTTTTAGAAAGATTTGAAAATTTAGAAATTTTAGGTCCTTCTCCAGCACCTTTTAGAAGACTAAGAGGTTTTTACCGTTGGCACTTGATCTTGAAATCTAAAAGTTATACTTTTATTCGAAAGGCAATTAAAGAGTTAATTCAAAGATTTAAAATTTCAACTTCTGGATTTAAGTTAGTAATAGATGTAGAGCCAGAAGAAATTTTATAAGCTTATTTACTTTTTATAAAAAAAGTCTATATTAAATTTAATATAGATAACATACTTTAAAAGGGAGAACTTATGTTTAAAAATCCTAAACTCAAAATAGATAGAATTTCTTATCAAAAGTCTTATAAACCTTTTTATGAGTTTGATTTAACTCCTGAACAATTAGAAAATTATTTAGACGAATATATCGTAGGACAGAAAGAAGCTAAGGCTATAATAGCTACCAAAATTTGTACCCATTTTCATAAAGTAAAAAATTTTCTTTTAAAAGATGGAAGAGATGATACTGTAGGGTTTATAAAAAATAACATTTTTATTATTGGTCCTACTGGAGTTGGGAAGACTTATATGATAAAGCTTATTGCTAAAAAAATAGGGATTCCTTTTGTAAAGGGAGATGCTACGAAATTTAGTGAGACAGGGTATGTGGGGGGAGATGTGGAAGATTTGATTAGAGACCTTTATTGGGAGGCTGATGGAGATTTAGAAAAAGCTCGTTTTGGTATTGTTTATCTAGATGAAATAGATAAAATTGCTTCTTCAGGAGATATAATAGGACCTGATGTTTCAAGAACAGGAGTTCAAAGAGCTCTTTTAAAACCTTTGGAAGAAACTGATGTAGAAATTAAAGTTCCTCCAGATGCTTTAAATTTCTTAGAACTTCAAGATCCTCAAGGAAGAAGTAGAAGAAGAAAAATTGTTCTTAATACTAAGTACATAATTTTTGTAGTAAGTGGAGCTTTTCATGGTTTAGAAGAGATTATTAAAAAAAGATTAAATAAACAGAAATTAGGATTCTTATCAGAAATTGAGGGAAGAAAGGATGTTAAATTTAATTATATGAAGTTAGTCACTCCTGAAGACTTAGTAACTTATGGATTTGAAAGAGAGTTTGTAGGAAGATTCCCGGTAATAGCGGTTTTTGAAACTTTAACTGAGGAAGAGCTTTTTAAAATTTTGGCCAATCCTAACAGTTCCATTATGATAAATAAAAAAAGAGACTTTAAAGTTTACAATATAGATATAGCTTTTACTAACGAGGCTTTAAAAGAAATTGCTAAAATGGCTTGGGAAGAAGGAACTGGCGCTAGAGCTTTAGCAAGAATTCTGGAAAAAGTTCTTATACCTTTTGAGAGAACTTTACCTTCTATTTCTATTAACTACTTGGGGGTTACTTCTGAGTTAGTAAAAGATCCTTATCAAGTTTTAAGTTCTATGATTAACAATCCAGAAAATCCAAAATGGAAAGAGTTTTACTATAAAGCTTTAAAAGAAGAAGAGGAAAGGGTTAAAGAGTATATTTTTAATCGTCAGAGTATTTTTTTTAGGGATACATCTTTTGAAATTACTCCTCATAGATTGAAGTTAATTTTTGACGTTTATAAAAAAGAAGACATAGAGCTTTCTCAAGCTATTGAGGAGGTAGTGTCTCTGTGGAAACAAATAAAAACTTACGAACAAAGTTTTGAAAGACGCAATCAAATTAAAATTCTTTTTACTGAAGATGCTATAGATAGTATTTTAGAGGAGGTTATAAGAACAGATTTTGGAGTTTTTGCTTACTGTGAAAAGATTATGTCTAGGTTGGAATATACCTTAAACATTATTAAAGAATCTACAGGAAAAAATTTATTCTTTATTCCAGCTTGGGCTTTAAAAGAACCTGAAAAGTTTTTAAATCAAGTTTTAGCTGTTTAAAAAGAGGATAGGAAGTTAATGATATTTTTAGCTCTTTCAGAAGATATTTTTTTTAAATTGAAAGAACTTTTAGAAAAAAATAAATTAAAGTTTCAAAAGATTGATACAGGAGACAAACTTTTAACTTTAGCTAAAAAAGAAAGACCAGAGCTTATTATTTTAGAAAAAGACTTGCCTCTTTTGGATGGTTTTGCAGTAACTCTACTTTTAAAGTCTGACATAAAAACTCAAGATATTCCGATTATAGCTATTTGTAAGTGTAATTATAAAGAAGAAGAAATAAAGGCTAAGGAATGTGGTTCGGATGAAATATTACGATATCCTTTTAAAGACCAGGAAATTTTAGAAAAAATTTGGAAATATGTGAAAAAGAAAAAATGATAAGTATTTCGAGGCTTTACTGTGGAGCTGTAGAATTTGCAGAACATTTAAGGTATAGTAAAAGTGCTCATCAAAGACCTGTGGTTGTGTGGAATGTAACTAAAGCGTGTAATTTAAAATGTATTCACTGCTACGCTTCAGCAGATCAAAGTCCTTCTTCTTACGAATTAACTACAGAAGAAGGTTTTACTTTATTAGAGGATTTGGCTAAGTTTGGAGTGCCTGTAATACTTTTTTCAGGAGGAGAACCTTTAGTAAGACCAGATATTATAAATTTGATTAAGAAAGCTGTTGAACTAAATTTAAGAGTTGTAGTTTCCACTAATGGGACCTTAATAGATAAAAATATGGCTAAAGAGTTTAAAAAGCTTGGAGTGAGTTATGTAGGTATTAGCTTAGATGGAGTAGGTGAGATACACGACAAGTTTAGAGGAGTAAAAGGAGCTTTTGAGAAGGTTGTGGATGCTGTTGAGAATTGCTTAAAAGAAAATTTGAAAGTAGGATTAAGGTTTACTATTAATAAGTTTAATGTAAAGGAAATTCCTAAGATTTTTAAGTTAGTAAGGGAAATGAAAATTCCCAGACTTTGTTTTTATCATCTTGTTTATACTGGAAGAGGAGCTAATTTAGTAAAACAGGATTTAACTCTCGAAGAGAAAAGAAGTTGGATAGATTTTATTATAGAAAATACTAAAAAACTTCACGAAGAGGGTATTAAAACTGAAGTTTTAACAGTAGATAATCATGCAGATGGTCCTTATCTTTATCTGAAAATGGAAAGAGAAAATAATCCAAGGGCTAAGGAAGTTTATGAACTTTTGAAGCTTAATGGAGGAAATAAATCTGGAGTAGGAATTGGATGTATATCGTGGGATGGAGAAGTTTTTGCAGACCAATTTTGGAGACATTATTCTTTTGGAAATATTAGAAAAAGGCCTTTTAGTGAGATATGGATGGATGTAACTGATCCTCTTATGTTTAAGTTAAAAGACAAAAAAAAGTATGTAAAAGGAAGATGTAGTAAGTGTAAGTTTTTAGAACTTTGTGGAGGTAATCTTAGAGTGAGAGCTGAAGCTGTTTTTGGTGACCCGTGGGCTTCTGATCCTGCTTGTTACTTAACTGACGAAGAAATAGGTTTAGTTTAAAAAAATTAAAAAGTGAGGTGAGGAAAATGAAAATTATTTTAGTAGGACAGGGGCCATTTGGAGAAAAAGTTTGTGAAAGACTTATAAATAAAGGAAAAAAAATAGTAGGAATTTTTACTCCTCCTGGTGGAAGAGGAGATCCTTTAGAGAAGGTAGCAATTCAATATAATATTCGGTGTTACAGAGTTCCTAACATGAAAGAAGCCTGGATAGAAGAGGAATTTAAAAAGTTGGCCCCTGATCTTGTAATTTTAGCCTTTGTTACAGACATTATCCCAGAAAGACTTCTTTCTATTCCTACTATAGGAACTATATGTTATCACCCCTCTATTCTTCCCAAACACAGAGGAGCTAGTGCTATAAATTGGGCTTTAATTATGGGAGAAGAAAAAACGGGGCTTACTATCTTTTGGGTAGAAAAGGGCATAGATACTGGTCCTATTCTTCTTCAAAAAGAGGTAGAAATTTTACCTACAGATACTGCGGGAAGTCTTTATTTTAATAAGTTATTTCCTATGGGAATTGATGCTATAGAAGAAGCAGTAGAACTTATAAAGTCTGGTAAAGCCCCTCGTATTCCTCAAGATAATTCTTTAGCAACTTATGAACCTCCCTGCGATGATAAAGTAGCAGGTATAAAATTTGATAAATCCATAGATGAAATTTATAACTTGATTAGAGGGTGTGACCCTCAACCAGGAGCTTATGCTTTGTATAAAGGAAATAAAATAAGATTCTACGGAGCTCAAAAAATTACTTTATCTCATTCCGAACCCCCAGGCAAAATTACTGCAATAGATGAAAGTGGATTAACTATAGCGGTAAAGGGAGGTTTTATTAAGGCTTCTAAATTTAGAATAGACAAAGGAGAAAAAATAGGAGCTTTACAACTGAAAGAAACTTTAGGATTGAAAGAAGGAGATCAATTGGAGGGATGTTAGGAGGAAACAATGTTAAAAATAGAAAGAGCTTTAATTAGTGTGACTAACAAAACCGGTATAGTTGAATTGGCAAAAGAGCTTCAAGAGTTAAATATTGAGATTATATCTACTGGAGGAACTGCCAAAATTTTAAAAGAAGGAGGAGTTAAAGTAATTGATATTTCTGAAGTTACTGGATTTCCTGAAATACTCGGAGGTAGAGTTAAAACTCTTCATCCTTTGGTTCACGGAGGAATTCTTTTTAAAAGGGACGATAAAGAACACTTGGAAACTATTAAAAGTTATCGTATAAAACCTATAGACTTGGTAGTGGTTAATCTTTATGCCTTTGATAAAGCAGTTTCTTTAGGAGCTAACCTTGAAACGGCTATTGAAAATATTGATATAGGAGGTCCTACTCTTCTTAGAGCTGCAGCTAAAAACTTTAAGTATGTAACTGTAGTAACTGACCCTAGAGATTATCCTCTTATTTTGGAGGAAATTAGAAAAAACGGAAATACTTCTTTAAAAACTCGTTTTGAGCTTGCTAAAAAAGTTTTTAAACTTACGAGTGAATACGATAAAATGATTTTTGAATACTTTTCAACTTTATCTTTATAAGTTTTACGATTTAAAATGTTTTGTCTAAGTTTAGCTGAAAAAGATGTTATAAGTTTAAAAGAAAAAATTAAAATAGCTTCTAAAGAAGTTTCTCTTATAGAAATAAGGGCCGATTATTTAGAAAATCTGGAAAAGGATAAACTTGAAGACATTTTTGAAGAAAAAGTAGCACTTTTGTGGACCTTTAGAAGTCCAAAAGAAGGAGGGGTTAAAAAGATTTCGGAAAAGGAAAGACTTAAGTGGATAAAGTGGGCTTTAGATAAAGAATTTAAACTAGTTGATGTGGAGTGGTATTTTTTTAAAAAATTTAAGAACGAATTTCAAGAAAATTCTTACTTTCCTAATAAGTTTTTAATTTCTTATCACAATTTTGAAAAAACTCCATCTTTCAAATTTTTAAAAGGGCTTTTAAAAAATTTTTATCAAGAAGGTATAAAACAGGCAAAAATAGTTACCATGGTCAAAAGTTTTTATGAAGCTTTAAAACTTTTAGAACTTATTTATGAAGCTAAAGAAAAGAATTTATCTTTAATTGCTTTTGGAATGGGAGAAAGGGGAATTTTAAGTAGAATTCTTTGTCTTTTTTGTGGGAGTCCGTTTACTTATGTAGTTTTAGAAAAAGAAAAAGCTTTAGTTCCTGGTCAATTAGACCTTGTTTCAGCTAAAAAACTTTATGAGGAAATTAAGTTATGTATGAGGTTTACGGAATAATAGGTTATCCAGTAGGGCATTCTCTTTCACCTGTGATGCATAATCTAGCTTTTAAAACTTTAAATATTAAAGCGGTTTATGGAGCTTTTGAAGTTAAGCCTTCAGATTTAGAAAAGGCAATCAAGGGGATAAAAGCTTTGGGTATAAAAGGGGTTTCGGTTACCATTCCTCATAAAGAAGAAGTAATAAAATTTTTAGATGAGATTGAAGAAAAGGCTTTAGAAATTGGAGCTGTAAATACTATTTTAAACGAAAATGGAAAACTTAAAGGCTTTAATACAGACTGGATAGGTTTTTTGAAAGCTTTAGAGGAGGAAAAAGTGGAACTAAGAAATAAAAAAGTAGTCATTGTGGGTGCAGGTGGTTCTTCTAAAGCCATTTTATATGCAGTAAAAAAAGGGGGAGCAAAAGAAGTAGAAATTTATAATAGAACTTACAACAAAGCTTTAAATTTGGCCAGAAAGTTTAGTGTCAAGGCTAAACCCTGGGAAGAGTTGAAAGATGCTTATGGAGACCTTATTATTCAAACTACCAGTGTAGGTCTTAATTCTTGGGAAAGTCCTGTAGATGAAAAAGTTTTGTCACGATTTAAAGTAGCTTTTGACTTGGTATACTTTCCACTGAAGACTAGATTTTTAAGTTTGGCTGAAAATTCGGGGTGTAAAATAATAGATGGTCTTAAGATGCTTCTTTATCAAGGAGTGGAACAGTTTCAGATCTGGACTAAAAGAGAGCCTCCTATAAACTTGATGAGAGAAGTGCTTTATAAAGAAGTACTTAGAGTTGAATGAAGAGTTTGCAAATGAAGTTTTATGAAGTTAAAAAACTTGAAAACTTTAAAAACCTTGTTTTAACTTTACCAGCTTCTAAAAGTTTGACTCAAAGAGCTTTAATTTGTAGTTCTTTGGCGGATGGGATTTCAAAGATTAAAAATCCTCTTTTAAGTGAAGATACGCTATTGTTGAAAGAAGCTTTAGAAAAAGTTGGGGTAAAGATTGAAACAGAAGAAGAGGGTATTTGGAAGGTAAACGGGATCAGAGGTAAACCTTATTTGTCTAAAGAAAAAATCTATTTAGGAAATAATGGAACAGGAGCGAGATTTTTTTTGGCTTTAAGTGCTTTGGGAAAGGGAGAGTATATAGAAATTTATGGAAAGCAGCGTTTGCATGAAAGGCCTATGGGTTATTTGATTGAAGCTTTAAGAAGTCTTTCAGCAAATATTGAATGTTTAATAAAAGAAGGCTATCTTCCGGTTAGAGTTAAAGAGGGAAGACTTTCTTCAAAAAAAATTTCGCTTCCTGGAAATGTAAGTAGTCAGTTTTTTTCGGCACTTCTTCAAATAGGACCCTATCTGCCTCAAGGTTTGGAAATAGAAGTTAAAGGCGAATTGCTTTCTAAAAGTTATATAGATTTAACTTTGCAAGTAATGAAAAGTTTTGGGGTTGAGGTAAAAAAAGAAGAGAATAGATATTTAGTTAACCCTTCAATTTTTAAAGCTACTTTTTATGAAGTTGAAGCTGATGCTTCTAGTGCATCTTATTTTTTAGCTATTCCTTTAGTTTTGGGAAAGGGTAGGGTAGTAGTTAAAAATTACAATGCTTTTTCTTTTCAGGGAGATACTAAGTTTTTAAATTTTATTAAGGAAATGGGAGCCGAAATAAAGGTAGAAAATCCTTTGGGGATTGAAGTAAAATTTGAGGGAAGACCAAAAAGTGGTGTATTTGAATTAGGAGATACTCCTGATCTGTTTCCTACTATGTGTGTTTTGGGAGCTGTAGCAGAGGGAAAAACCATTTTAAGAGGTGCTCCCCATCTTCGTTATAAAGAAACTGACAGAATAAGGGCTATGGCAGAAGGACTTACAAATTTGGGAGTAGAAGTTGAAGAACTGGAAGACGGTTTAATTATTAAAGGTCAGAAAGTGTTCAAACCTACCACCATTTTAACCTACGATGATCATCGCGTGGCTATGGCTTTTGCTATACTAGCTTTGAAAATAGGACAAATTAGAATTGAAAATCCCTCCTGTGTTAAAAAGTCATTTCCAGAATTTTGGGAATATTTAGAAAAGGTTTATGAACAAAATAGTTTTGATAGGCTTTAGAGCTACAGGAAAAACAAGTATAGGAAAAGCTTTAGCAGAAAAGTTAAAATGGAAGTTTTTAGACTTAGACGAAGAGATTCAAAAAAAAACCAAAAAAAGTATAAAAGAAATAGTAGAAAAAGAAGGATGGGAAAGATTTAGAAATCTTGAAAAGGAGTTTTTAAGAGAAATTCTTTACTTGGAAAATGTAGTGTTAGCTTTGGGAGGAGGTAGTATTTTACATCAAAAAGAAATGTCAGAGTTAAAAGAAAAAAGTTTGGTTATTTGGCTTTTTGCCTCTAAAGAAATAATTTTGGAAAGAATGAAAAAAGATTTTAAAACACTTTCTCAAAGACCTGCTTTAACTAATTTTTCTAACTTAGAAGAAGAAGTTGAAAAACTTTTAAAAGAAAGAGAAAAACTTTATAATAATTTTTCTCATATAAAAATAGATACTTCTAAAAAAAATATTGCAGAAATAGTTGAAGAAATTTTAAAAAAATTTAGTCAGGAGGAAGTAGATGAGTAATCCTATAGCTGAAGCTATAAGAGAAGCTTTAGAAGAGGTAGTAAAAACTTATACAGGGGTTATTCCTGATTTACAGGAAGCTATAGTAAGAAAAAACGAAGATTCCACAGCTTTAGGAGATATTTCTGCAATTATTGGTTTAACAGGTGAGAAAGTTAGTGGAGTTTTTGTAGTATCTTTTAAAAAAGATTTAATTTTTAATTTCATTAAGTCTCTTTTTGGAGAAGAACCTAATGAGATTAATCAGGAAGTACTTGATGCAGCTGGAGAAATAGCTAACATGATTTGTGGAGGTTTTAGGAGAAGGCTTGAAAAATTTGGGCCATCTTTAAAAGCTTCAGTTCCAAGTATGGTAACTGGAGAAAATCATCGTATTCACTCTCTTTGTAAGAGCCCAAGACTTAGTTTTATATATAGGGTAGACACAAGTTTTTTAATTGTAGAATTTTGCCTAGATAAAATGAGTTAAACTATATTTTTACTTAATAAATTAATCCTGATAAGGCTTTACCTTTAAAGTAAAGCCTTTTTTTTCAACTATTTTAACTCTTTGTCCTTTAGGGATGATTTCATCTGAGGTAGCTTCCCATATTTCTCCCTCTACAAAAATTTTTCCTTTTATAGGAGATATATCTTCTATAGCTTTTCCTACTTTCCCTATAAGGGCTTCTCCTCCTGAAATAGGTTTTTTTCTTAAGGTTTTAATTGCTAAATAAGTAATTCCAGCAAAAATTATAGAAAAAGTAATAAATACCGTGTAAAGAAAAGGCTGATAAAGTTTTAAGGGAGGGGGGTTTTTGCCAAAAAGAATAAGAGATCCTAAAAGAAGAGATATAATTCCCGCCAGTGTTAAAAGTCCGTGAGAAGTAATTTGAGTTTCTAAGAAAAACAGAAGACCAGCTAAAAGAATCAAAGCTAATCCTGCATAATTTAAAGGTAAAATGCTTAACCCTAAAAAGGCAAGAATTAAGCAAATTGCTCCAATTACTCCTGGAAATATACTTCCTGGATGAGACAGTTCAAAGTAAATGCCAGCAAGTCCAAGCATTAAGAGAAAATAAATTAAATTAGGATTAGTTAACACCTTTAAAAATTTAGTTTTAAAATCCTCTTCAATAAGTTCGATCTTGGTATTTTTAGTAAAAAGGTATAATTTTTGATTATTTATTATTACTACTTTTCCATCTAGTTTTTTTAAAAGCTCGTTTAGGTCTTTAGCTATAATTTCAATAACTTTTAATTCTAAAGCCTCTTTTTCAGTTATGCTTTTACTTTTTAGGACCGCTTCTTCTATAAACTTGGAATTTCTATTTCTCATTTGAGCTAAATTTTTTCCCCAAGCCACTAAATCTTGAGCTATTTTTTCTATTACTTTTTCGTCTGTTTTACCGATAAGTTCTATAGGATGAGCTGCACCCACATGAGTTCCTGGAGCCATAGCTGCTATGTGAGAAGCCAATAAAATAAAAGTGCCTGCGGAAGCAGCTCTCGCTCCAGAAGGACTTACATAAACTACTACAGGAACTTTACTTTTTAAAATGTCTTTTACAATTTCTCTAGTAGATTCAACTAAACCTCCAGGAGTATCAAGTTCAATAATTAAAGCTTGAGCTTGTTTTTCTTCCGAAATACCTATAGAGTAAGATAAAAAATTAGCTATAACTGGAGTAATTGGACCTTCTATTCTGACTTTCATAATTGGAGTTTCTTGAGGAAAGCTGTAAGTGTTAAAATAAAACATTAAAAGAAAAAAAAATATTAAAATAATACTAAAAAGTTTTGAAAATTTCTTCATAAATTTTTTTAAATTTTTGAAAGTCTTCCCAAATCAATCTTCTAGCTGTATGGTTTTTAAATACATAGTTAGGATGATAAGTAAAAAATATTTTACTGTCTTTAAATTCAAATACTTGTCCTCTTATAGTGGAAAAGATGACTTTTTCTTCTAAAAAAATTTTAGCAGGAGTAAATCCTAAAGCTAAAATAAGTTTAGGTTTAAGTAGCTTAATTTGTTTTAAAAGATGCTTTTTGCAAGCTTGAATTTCTTCTGGTTCTGGAGGTCTTCCTCCAGGAGTTTTACATTTTACAGCATGAGTAATAAAAAAGTTTTCTCGGGTAAGTCTTATACTTAAAAGGAGTTTTTTTAAAAACTCTTCCATCATCCCTACTAAAGGTTTTTCATAAAAATCTTCGTCTTTATCCGGATATTCGGTAATTAACATAAGAGAAGAATTTAAACTTCCATCTCCCCAGATAGGTCTTTTACAAATTCTATGTAGAGAACAATCCTTACAGTTAGAAATTTTTTCTTTTAAATTTTCTAAAGTTTCCTGATGAGAAAGATTTTCAAGTTTAAAAAAGCTTTTAAATTCTTGAGTATAAGGTATTTCGGAAATGCCTAATTCTTTTAAATACCAAAAGTAATTTTTAATTTCTTTAATTAAGTTGTAAGACATGATAGTTTTTTTAAAAAATTATAAAAGAAATTTCAATCTTGTCAAAAAGACGAAATATATTAGACTTATAACGAATTTTTAAAAATTAAAAGTTTTTATTATAAGAGGGGTTTTAGATGGGTAGAATTAAATTAAAAGAAGATTTTTCCTTAGAAGTTCCTGATGAAGTAGAAATTCCTTATATAGAGGGAGATGGGATAGGTCCTGATATAATGAAAGCAGTGATTAAAATTATAGACGCTTCGTTAGATAAAGTTTATCAAGGAAAAAGAAAAATTATTTGGAAGGAAGTTTTAGCTGGAGAAAAAGCTTATCGAGAAACGGGAAATTACCTACCTCAGGAAACTTTACAAACTATAAAGGAATGTGTAGTGGCAATAAAGGGACCTCTTACTACTCCTGTAGGTGGTGGATTTAGAAGTATTAATGTAACTTTAAGACAAGTTTTAGACCTTTATGCTTGTATAAGACCAGTAAAATGGATTCCGGGAACTCCTTCTCCTGTAAAACATCCTGAAAAGGTAAATATGGTAGTTTTTAGAGAAAATACCGAAGATGTTTATGCAGGAATTGAATATCCTGCAGGTTCACTCGAGGCTAAAAAGCTTATAGAGTTTATAAGAGAAAATTTTAAAAAAGAAATAAGAGAAGATTCAGGGATTGGAATAAAACCTATTAGCGAATTTGGGAGCAAAAGACTTGTGAGAAAGGCTATAAAGTATGCCTTAGAAAATAGATGTCCTAGTGTTACTTTGGTTCACAAGGGAAACATTATGAAGTTTACTGAGGGAGCTTTTAGAAAGTGGGGTTACGAGGTAGCTAAGGAAGAATTTGGTAATCAAATTGTTTTGGAAGAAGATATATTACTTAAATATCCTAATGGAGTTCCTGAGGGTATAGTGGTTATAAAGGACAGGATTGCAGATGCTATGTTTCAATGGGCACTTTTGAGGCCGGAAGAATTTAGTGTTCTTGCTACCCCTAATTTAAACGGTGATTATCTTTCTGATGCTTTAGCTGCTCAAGTTGGAGGCTTAGGAATGGCACCTGGTGCAAATATAGGAGACGGATACGCTGTTTTTGAAGCTACTCATGGGTCAGCTCCTAAATATGCAGGTCTTGATAAAGCTAATCCTTCCTCCTTACTTCTTTCTGGAAAAATGATGCTAGAATATTTGGGATGGAAAGAAGCAGCAGAAGCAATTTGGAAAGCTTTGGTTAAAACCATTCAACAAAAAATAGTCACTTATGACCTTGCCCGTCAGTTAGAAGGTGCTAAAGAGGTTAAATGTTCTGAATTTGCAGATACTATTATAAAAAACCTCTATGAAGAAGAGGAAAAGGTTTTATGAAAAAATATGAACCCTCTTTAATAGAACCTAAATGGCAAAAACTTTGGGAAGAAAAAAAAATTTTTGAAGTAAAAACTGACCTAACTTTACCTAAGTACTATGTTTTAGTTATGTTTCCTTATCCTTCGGGAAAAATTCATATGGGGCATGTAAGAAATTACACTTTAGGTGATATTTTGGCTCGTTTAAAAAGAATGAAAGGTTATAATGTGCTTCATCCAATGGGTTGGGATGCCTTTGGACTTCCTGCAGAAAATGCAGCTTTAAAACATGGAATTCATCCTGCTAAATGGACCTATTATAATATAGAGTATATGAAAAACCAACTTAAAAAACTTGGGTTTAGTTATGATTGGAGCAGAGAATTTGCTACCTGCGATCCCGAATATTATAAACATGAACAAAGATTTTTTATAGAAATGTATGAAAAAGGATTAGCTTATAGAAAAAAAACTTTGGTTAATTGGTGTCCTTTTTGTTCTACAGTTCTTGCCAATGAACAGGTAGAAGATGGAGCTTGCTGGAGATGTGGAAACGAGGTTACTTTTAGAGAAATGGAAGGTTGGTTTTTAAAAATTACTGCCTATGCTGAAGAACTTTTAGAAGATCTTAACAAACTTTCAGGTCATTGGCCTGAAAAAGTAATTATTATGCAAAAAAACTGGATTGGAAAAAGTGAAGGAGCAGAAATAAAATTTTATCTTCCTGAGATTAAAGAAAATCTTATAGTTTATACCACTCGTCCAGATACTCTTTATGGAGCTACTTTTTTGTGTGTCTCTCCAGAACATCCAATAGCTAAAAGGTTAGCTATAAAAAAGGGTTTAATTAATAAACTAGAAAGTTTTATAGAACAGGTAAGAAAAAGAAGAAGAGAAATAGAAGCTGGAGTTGCTGAAAAAGAAGGTTTATTTTTGGAGACCTTTGCAGTTCATCCATTAACAGGAGAAAAACTTCCTCTTTTTGCTGCTAACTTTGTTCTTATGGAATATGGTACCGGAGCTATAATGTGTGTTCCTGCTCACGACCAGAGAGATTTTGAATTTGCTAAAAAGTATAGACTTCCTATTAAAATTGTTATTAAACCTAAAGATAGAGAATTAAGAGTTGAAGAAATGACTGAAGCTTATGAAGAGCCGGGAATCATGATAAATTCCGGAAATTTTAGCGGATTAGAAAGTTCAGAAGGAAAAATAAAAATTACTCAATTCTTAGAAGAAAAAGGATTAGGGAATAAGAAAATTACCTATAAATTGAGGGACTGGGGAATTTCTCGTCAAAGATATTGGGGATGTCCGATTCCTATAATTTACTGCGACAAATGTGGAATAGTTCCTGAAAAATTAGAAAATCTTCCGGTAGTACTTCCTCTTTCAGCCCAGATAGACTTTTCAGGAAAGTCTCCACTTCCTAATTTACCTGAATTTGTAAATACCGTATGTCCTAAATGTAATTTACCTGCCCAAAGAGAGACGGATACTTTTGATACCTTTTTTGAATCTTCTTGGTATTTTGCTCGTTTTGCTTGCCCCAATTATTCGGAGCCTTTTAATCCGGAAGATGTTAAGTACTGGCTTCCTGTAGATCAGTATATTGGAGGTATTGAACATGCTATTTTACATCTCCTTTATGCAAGATTTTTTACCAAAGTATTGAGAGATTTAGGTTATCTAGATCTAGACGAACCTTTTAGTAATTTGTTGACCCAAGGAATGGTTATAAAAGAAACTTATAGGTGTCCTATCCACGGGTGGATATACCCTGAGGAAGTTTCAGAGGAAGGGACTTGCTTAAAAAACAACTGTGGAGAAAAAGTTATTATAGGCAAACCTGAAAAAATGTCTAAAAGCAAGTGCAATATTGTAGATCCCGATAAAATGATTGAAAAATACGGAGCAGATACAGTAAGGCTTTTTATTGCTTTTGCAGCACCTCCAGAAAAAGATTTAGAATGGAGTGACCATGGAATAGAAGGGGCTTTTCGATTCTTAAGAAGAGTTTATCTATTAGTGAGTGAATACGCCGAAAACTTAAGAGAAATAAGTTACTCTGCTGAAGACTTTAAAAACCTCCCCTTACCCCTTTTGAAAATTAGAAAAAAACTTCATCAAACTATTAAAAAAGTTTCTCAAGATTTGGAAGAAAGACTTCATTTTAATACTGCTATTGCCCGGATTATGGAATTTTTGAATTATTTGCAAGATGCTTTAAAAGAAATTTCGTTAGAAGATTTATTTTCTAAAAAAGTCTTAAAAGAAGCTTTAGAGAAAACACTTTTACTTCTTTCTCCTATTTGTCCCCATGTGACTGAAGAGCTTTGGGAAAGTTTGGGTAAGACAAAATTTATTTCCTTAGAAAGTTTTCCTTCTTGGGACGAAAGTTTGATAGAAGAAGATGTCTTTGTTTTAGTTGTTCAGGTAAATGGAAAGGTAAGAGATCAGGTAGAGGTGTCTGTAGAACTTTCTAAAGAAGAAATTATTAACTTAGCTCTGGAGCTTCCAAAAATAAAAAAGTACTTAGAAGGGAAAAAAATTAAAAATGTGGTTTTTGTTCCTAAAAAACTGGTTAATTTTGTGGTGGCTTAGTACTTTTTTAATTTCTTGTGGCTACCATTTTCATGGTAGACCTTCTTATTTTAAACCAGAATGGAAAACTATTTATATTTCTCCTTGGAAAAATTTTACTACGGAGACTTTTTTGGGGGAACTTTTAGCTTACGAACTTCGTCATAAGTTTGCTCAAGGCAGGTTTTTAATTCCAGTTTTTGAAGAAGCTCAAGCAGATCTTGTTCTTAAAGGAGAGGTAATAAGGGTTTATCTAGAACCTGTAGCTTACGAAACTTTTATTCAGACCAGGGAAAGGAAGATCAGTTTTAAAGGTAGATATCAACTTATAGAAAGAAAGGAAAACAAAGTTATTGCTGAAAACTTAGACCTAAATCGGTATGAAATTTATCGTGTCCCTCTAAAAGGAGCAACTGTTATTGACCCAGGAAGAGAAGAGGCTTTAAGACTTTTAGTTAAGGACCTGGCGGAGGTTGTTTTTCACGAAATAATTTTTAGATAATGAATTACCAATTTTTAAATCCTTCTAAGGTTTCTTTTATTTCTTTGGGTTCTAAAAATCTAAGACCTAATTTGTCAGCCATATTAAGAACACCTCGGTCTGCAGAAAGTACAATAGCATCTAATTCTAAGGAAAGTAATATAATCTCTAAGTCTTCTTTACTATCTACTACCCCTTCTCTTAACACTTCTCTATAGCGTCTTCTTAAAAATTTTAAAACTTCTTCTGGTTTTTTGTAAGTAGAGGCTTTAACAGCTTCTTCAGCCACTCTTAATCCTTTATTTATTCTGTTTCTTATATCTTCAATAAACTCATACATTAAAAAAGCTGGAATATATAATTCGTACTTTTTTGGAGACCTAACCTTAAGAACAGACCTAGCTTTAGGTGGAAGTTTGATTTCTTTTAACATTCTTTTTAACTCTTCAAATACCGAGGTAGGAATATATACTGCTATTTCGCCTTCAAGTTCTGATACCATAAGAAGAAAGTTTTTAAAAGCTTCTGCAGGTTCTTCTCCAAACTGAATATATACATCCGGATTAGTGAAAATACTAGTATCTGGAACAAGTCTTTCTTTTTCCATTTAGTCTCTTGGCAAAAAGTTTTATTTTCATTATAATATAAATTTTAAAATTTTAAAAAATTAGATAAATTTTTATGAAAAAAGAAAAATTTTTTTATTTTTTTCTTTTTTTAATAGTTCTTTTTTGGGGACTATATATTCGATTTGACGATGTTAAAGTTTGGGACCAGAACAAATCTTTTTACTTTTACCAAGAACTTCCTCTTTATAGTGAATATGACTCTTTTTTCTTTGCTCGTTTAGCTTTGGACATAAAAGAAGGTCTCTACAGAAATGGTTCGGCAGACAGTTTTAGATTTTTTCCTGATAACACTTTATTTGTTAAAAAAGACATAGAAGAAGATTTCACTCCTAAATATCAAGTTTCAGGTCACTTTATAAGCTTTATTTGGGCATATCTTTCTAAACTTACTGGACTTGAATTGGCTAAACTTACTTGGTGGCTTGTTCCTTTTGTAGCTGTTTCGGTAGTTTTTCCACTTTATTTTTATTTTTGTCAACTAAAAATTCCTTGGGCTGGAATTTTTGGAGGTTTGGTAGTTGTTACTTCTCCTATGTATTGGGGAAGAACAAATCTTATGAGACTTGACCATGATATATTAAACTTAACTTTGCCTTTCCTTATAGCTTACTTTTTTTTAAAATTTTTTGAAGAAACTGTGGAAAAAAAGAAGTTTTTGTGGATCATTTTAGCTTCTTTCAGTTTAATTTTTTATCAATTGTGGTACGGACATCCTAACTTGAATTTCGTTTTAGTAGTTATGTTTTTGATAAGATACCTCTTGGAAAAGAAAATAATTTGGAATAAAAAGGATTTGATTTTTACAGCTATTTTAATTTTACCTCAAGTTTGGTATCTTTATATAGGACCTTTTCATTTATATTCTCAGGTCAAAACTTTAGTGTTTAATATCCAAAGCCCCACTTCAGCAGAAATTTTGTTTAAAGACTTTCCTAATATTTATATGTCTATTTCGGAGTTACAAAAATTGAGTTTTAAAGAGGTTTTTGATTTTATAGTTTTAAATCCTGTATTTGGAGTAGTAGGACTTATAGGTTCTTTTTTTGTTTTTCTTTTTTATTTTAAAAAACTTATTTTTCTTTTTCCTTTTTTTATAATTGGTCTTTTAAGTTTTTTTTCAGGAGTTAGGTTTACTATGTATTTAGCACCTTTTATTGGTATAGGATTGGGTTTTACAATTCATCTTATATTTGAAAAACTTTTTATTTACGCTAAGGTATTTCAAGAAGCTTACAAACAACAGATTACTAAACTGGTAGTGGGGACTTTTCTTTTTTTAAGTATTTTTCTAGTTCAGAAGCCAGTTTTAGATTACTTCAGTACTCCCAAAATTTTTGCACCTTTGGTAAGGAATATGGAATTTTTAAAAGAGGCAATTCCTTCCAATGCAGTAATTTGGAGTTGGTGGGATTATGGATACGCTTTTCAACTTTATGCTAGAAGAGCGGTTTTTCACGATGGAGGTTCTCAGGGGACTCCTAAAACTTACTTTGTAGCCAGAAGTTTTACTACTTCATCTCCTGAAGAAGCTTGGAATATTACTTCTTTTATAAGTAATTACGGTTTATATGGTATAGCGGAAATTTTAAAAAAAGGCGTTTCTGCTAAAGAATTGGTAGAAAAAATTAAAGAAGGAAAGTATGTAAAAAAATTAGAAACTCCAGTATACTGGGTTTTTACAGGAGACCTTATTCCTAAATTTGCTTGGATTCACTACTTCGGAAGTTACGATTTCGGAAAAAAAGAAGGGGTCTTTGGAAGCTATATAACTCCAAGTAATTGTCAAGTAATTAATAAAAATATTTTTTCTTGTCAAGACTTGAATATTCAGCTTGACCTTGCTAATGGTTATATTTTTACTCCCAGAGGTACGAGTTTTATTAAAGTGCTTTATATAAAAGAAAAAGACAGACTTGTGGAAAAAAAATTTAAGGAAAATGGAGACTATGTAGTTGAATTAATAAAAACTCCTACTACATGGTCTATTTTTCTTATAGAACCTTTTTTAGAAAAAACTCTTTTTAATCAAATGTTTTTATTAAGAAAATACGACTCTAAATACTTTGAGCTTGTGTTAGACGATTTTCCACATATGGTAGTATTTAAGGTAAAATCACAGCCAGGAGGTTAAGTTTAATGGCTTTTAGGGTAAATATTGAAGAAATTGAAATGAAGCCTCATCCTAAGTTTAAAGGGGTAAAAATTGGATTTGTAGTAACTAAAACAAAACATCCCGAATTAAGCATTACAGTGTTAGAGATCTTACCAGGAGTTGAAATACCTATTCATGTTCACGAAAAAGAGGTAGATACAATTTTTATCTTGAAGGGCGAGGCTGAAGTTTTTATAAATGATACTTGGCAGAGAGTAAAAAAGGGAGATATAATTGTAATTCCTTATGGAGAAAAACATGGAGTTAAGGCTTTAGGAGAGAAGACACTTATATGTTACATAGTTCATGCTCCTGCTCTTTGGTAAAATTTTTTAAAAAGGAGTAATTTAAATATGGAAGTTAGACAAAAAGCTCAGATTTTAATTTCAGCTCTTCCTTATTTTAGAGATTTTTACGGTAAAATTATGGTAATAAAATATGGCGGGCACGCTATGATTGATGAAAATTTAAAAAAAGCTTTTGCTGAAGATATTGTTTTGATGAAATATGTAGGGATAAAACCTGTTATTGTTCATGGTGGAGGTCCTCAAATAAATAAAGTCATGGAAAGAATGGGACTTAAACCTCTTTTTGTTGAGGGCCAGAGGGTAACAGATGAGGAAACTATGAATGTAGTTGAAATGGTACTGGTTGGAACAGTTAATAAAGAAATTGTAAGTCTTATTAATCGTGCAGGAGGGAAAGCTGTAGGACTTTCTGGAAGAGATGGGAACATGATTATAGCTGAAAAGATGACAGTTTATAAATATAAAGGCGAAGACCATCCACTAGAAATAATTGATATAGGAAGAGTAGGTAAAGTTCAAAAAGTGAATCCTGAAGTTTTGATTACTCTTTTAGAAAAAAGCTTTATTCCTGTAGTTGCTCCTGTAGGTGTGGGACCGGAAGGATTAGCTTACAACATTAATGCAGATTTGGTTGCAGGAGCTTTGGCTTCGGCGCTTTCTGCTGAAAAACTTATTTATCTTTCAGATGTAGAAGGAGTAAAAGATAAGCATAATAAATTAATTTCTACTCTTTATGTAGATGAAATAGAGGACCTTATAAAGGAAGAAATAGTTAAAGGTGGAATGGTTCCGAAACTTAAGAGTGCTTTTAAGGCTTTAGTTTCTGGAGTTAAAAAAGTTCATATAATAGATGGAAGAATAGCTCATAGTTTAATTATAGAACTTTTCACTGATGAAGGATTGGGAACACAAATTTTAAAAAAGAAGGCTCAGGAAGGGGGGGATATTTTTGAGTGAAGAGGTTTTAGAAAAAAGTTATGATCCAAAAAAAATTGAGGAAAAGTGGTACAAAGTTTGGGAAGAAAAGGGTTTTTTTAATCCTACTTTTGATGAAAGCAAGCCTAAGTTTTCTATGGTAATTCCTCCCCCTAATGTGACGGGCTCTTTACACATAGGACATGCTTTGAATAATACTCTTCAAGATGTTCTTGCTCGTTATAAAAGGATGGATGGCTATGATGTATTGTGGGTTCCTGGCACTGACCACGCAGGTATAGCTACGCAAAATGTAGTAGAAAGAGAACTGGCTAAAGAAGGATTGTCTAGGTACGATCTAGGAAGAGAAAAATTTTTAGAAAGGGTCTGGAAATGGAAAGAAGAGTATGGAAACAAGATTATTTTACAACTCAAAAAACTTGGAGCTAGCTGTAGCTGGGATTATTTAAGATTTACTATGGATGAAGGCCTATCTCAAGCAGTAAAAGAGGTCTTTGTAAGACTTTGGGAAGAAGGTTTAATTTATAAAGGAGACTATATTATTAATTGGTGCCCTAGATGTAAAACTGCTCTTGCTGATTTAGAAGTTGAATTTGAACCTACTTTAGGAAAACTCTGGTATATTAGATACCCTTTAAAGGAAGAAGATAATTACATTTTAGTTGCTACTACGAGACCTGAAACTATGTTAGGAGATACTGCAGTAGCTGTTAATCCTCAAGATAAAAGATATGAAAAATTTATAGGTAAAAAAGTTGTTTTGCCTATTTTGGGAAGATTAATTCCTATAATTCCTGATAAGGTTGTAGACCCTGAGTTTGGAACTGGTGCAGTTAAAGTAACTCCTGCTCACGATTTTGTAGATTTTGAAATAGCTAGAAGGCATTCTTTGCCTTTTGTAAAAGTAATAGACGAAGATGGAAAAATGACTGAAGAAGCAGGTCCATATAAAGGGCTTGATAGATTTATATGCAGAGAAAAATTAGTTGAAGATTTGAGGAAAAAGGGTTTTTTAGAAAAGGAAGAAAAGTACGAAGTGATTTTAGGTTACTGTTACAGATGTGGAACTGTAATAGAACCTTTGCTTTCCAAACAGTGGTTTATAGCTACCAAACCTCTTGCTCAACCAGCTATTTCTGCTGTGGAATATGGATTTATTCAGTTTATTCCTGAAAATTGGACCAATCTTTATTTTGATTGGATGAGAAACATAAGAGACTGGTGTATTTCTAGACAGATTTGGTGGGGACATAGAATTCCGGTTTGGTACTGTAATAGCTGTAAAAAAATGATGGTAAGCAGAGAAAAGGTAAGTAAGTGTGAAGAATGTGGTTCAGAAAACTTAAAAAGAGACGAAGATGTTTTAGATACTTGGTTTTCTTCAGCACTTTGGCCTTTTTCTACTATGGGTTGGCCTGAAAAAACCAAAACCTTGAAAACTTTTTATCCTACATCTGTTTTGGTTACCAGTTTTGATATAATCTTTTTCTGGGTAGCCCGTATGATTATGATGGGACTTCACTTTATGGGAGAAATTCCCTTTAAAAAAGTATACATTCACGCTCTAGTGAGAGATGAAAAGGGTCAAAAAATGAGCAAAAGTAAAGGAAATGTAATAGATCCTTTAGAAATGATAGAAAAATATGGAACAGATGCTCTAAGATTTACTTTAGTTGCTTTGGCAGCACAAGGAAGAGACATAAAACTTTCTGAATCAAGGATAGAGGGTTTTAAACATTTTATAAATAAAATCTGGAATGCAGGAAGATTTATCCTGATGAACATTAAAGATTATTTAGTTAATGATGAAAAAATTGAGTTTGAAAAACTTCCAATTTTTTCTAAATGGATCTTTTCAAGACTTCAACAAACTGTTAAAAAAGTAAGAGAGAAACTTGAAGAATTTGAATTTGACCAAGCAGCTATGAGTGTGTATCACTTTTTTTGGGATGAATTCTGCGACTGGTATTTAGAGGTTTCTAAAGTTTATCTAACTAAGCCTGAGTTAAGAAAATTTACTCAGGATGTTCTTTTAGAGGTGTTTAAAACTTCTTTAAAACTTCTTCATCCTTTTATTCCTTTTATAACTGAAGAACTATGGCAAAGACTTCCTAAAAAAGAAACAGAATATATTATAACTGCTTCGTTTCCTGAGGTTAAAGAAGAATTTTTAAATAAAGAAGTGGAGGAAAAAGTTAAGTTAATTCAAGAAATAGTTGTAGCTATAAGAAATATTAAAGCAGAATACAATTTAGTATCTAAAACAGACCTTAAAGTAACTTATAAAAATTTTGATAAAAATTGGTTAAAGTTATTAGAAGAACAAATAGAAATTGTGAAAAGTTTAAGTAAAGTGGAGAAAGTTTTTTTAGTAGAAGAATACTTTAAACAACCGGGTGATATTTCTATAGTTTTGTCTCGTGGAGAACTTTTTATTAGTCTTAAAAATCTAATTGATTTTAAGAAAGAAATTGAGAGATTGAGAAAAGAAAAAGAAAAATTAGAAAAAAAACTGACATACATTGAAACTAAGCTAAAAGATGTTAATTTTTTAGAAAAAGCCCCTAAAGAGGTTATAGAAAAAGAAAAAGCAATGTTTACAGAACTTTATAGTAGGTTGGAAAAGGTTAAAAATTACCTAGAGGAACTAAAAACCTTTGTTTGAAGATAAAAGAGTTTACAGTAGATACGAAGTTAAGTTAGAAACTAAGGGTGCACTTCCTTCAGGAATTAATTTTGATTTAGAAGTTTTAGACCTAAGTGTAGAAGGAGCAAAACTTAGAGCAAATCAAGATCTACCTTTAAAAAAGGGAGATCAAATTTTTTTGTTAATTAAAGCTCAAAAAAATCTTAAATTAAAAGGTGAGGTTAGATGGATTAAAAAAGAAGAAAGAGGGTTAGAATTTGGGGTTAAGTTTATAGATATGGATTTTATAAGTAGAGAAGTTTTGTCTTCTATAATTTCTCAATATGCTCTAGCATCTTTAACAGATGAATATCTTAGGTAGTTTTTAGGTGTCTTACTAATTTGAAATGCAAGACAAAAGATATTATACTCGTTATAAAGTAAAATTTGATGCTATAGGAGCTAATGAATTAGGAATTAAGTTTCATTTAGAAGTTTTAGATATAAGCGCAGAAGGAGCAAGATTTAAAGCTTATCAGTCTTTAAATTTACACAAAGGAGAGAGACTACAGTTTGTGATTAAAGGGAAGGTAAAGTTAAAGGTAAAAGGAGAAATTAGATGGATAAAAGAAAATGCATATGAAACTGAATTTGGAGTGCAGTTTGTAGATATGGATATGGCAACTAGGGAAGCTATTTCATCCTTAATTTCAGATTACGCTTTATCAACTTTGTTAGATAGTTATTTATGATTTAGTGCAGAATGAAAAAACAGTTACCTGCAGCAATTTTTTGGAACGAATCTTATCTTTGGGGAATTTGGTTGTACAAGGCTTTAGAAAGTATTAATCTTAAAGTTGATATATTGTCAGTTGAAGAACTTGAAAAACTTAATATAGAAAATTACTCAGTATTTTTTGTTCCAGGAGGTTGGTCTTCAAATAAATTGAAAGTTCTTAACGAAAGTACAAAAGAAATAATTAGAAAATTTGTAGAAGAAGGAGGAATTTATTTTGGAATTTGTGGAGGAGCTGGACTTGCTACTGAAGAAGGTTTAGGTTTGGTTAAAGTAAAAAAAAATAAAAATAGAGTTCCAAGTTTTAGTGGAAGTTTTATAGCCACTATTAAAAAAGAACATCCACTTTTTAAAAATATTAAGCAGTATTCTAAGTTTTATCTTTTTTATCCACCAGACTTTGAAATAAAAGATACTAATTCTGTTAAAACTTTAGCTTGGTTTTTAAAACCTGGAGAAGATGCCTTTAGTTCAGACTTACCAGTGGTTGATTTTAAAAATCTTTGGGAGGAAGTTGAAACTTTCTATGAAATTCCACTTAATCCTAAGCGAATGATAGATAAACCTGTTTTAATGGAAAGCAGTTTAGGAAAAGGTATAGTTTATCTTTCTCTTATTCATGTAGATACCCCTGGAGATAAAAATGGACTTAAAATTTTAAAAAATCTTTCTTTTTTACATAAAATTTCGATGAATAAAAATACCCAAAATAAAAAATTTATAAAAGAAAAAGACCTGGAAAGTCAACAAAAAATTTTTTTATCAACTATTCAAGATTTTACCTTTTTGGTAAATGAGTTAATTATTTTAGCTGAGAGAAATTTTCTTCTTTATAGAAGATATCCTTTTTTATATCAGTGGAGGCGAGGAATTAGAGGTTTAGAATATTTAAATTTGTGGATAATATTTAAAGAACTTTTAAAGCTTTTGAAGAAAGTAAAATTAAAAAGAAAATTAGTAGAAAATTTATTAAAAAAATTTGGGGAAATTATAGATGATTTAAATTACTTTATAGAAGTAAGTTCAATTTTACTTATAAAAGAAAGAGTTAATTTAAGTAAAGGAAAGTTAACTTATATAGAAACTCAGGATGAAGAAGTAAAAAAAATAAGAGAAAATCTTTTTGGAAAAAGTAAAAGCTATGGAGGTCTTTATAAGAAAATTTTAGATACTTTGGATTATATATTTTTAAAGGTTTTGAAAGAATATAACAATTCTAAAGAAAAATTAAGTTAATAACTTATGTTATTGAGTGAGATCTTCACTAAAAAAAATTTAGTTTTGTTTTTTCTTTTTTTATTTTTAATTTTCTTAATTATTTCTTTTTATTCTTATTTTCCTTACGACCCCGGTATAAACATAAAAGGAGCTACAGAAGTTAAAAATTGGGGAGGACTAGTAGGAGCCTTTTTAGCCTCAGTATTTTACTTTCTTTTTGGTTTTACTACCCTATTTATACCTTTATTCTTGATAATGGCTTTAATTTTGTTTTTAATAGGTTTATCTATTAAAAGAATTGTTTTTATATTTACTATTTTAACCTTTATTTTCTCTGCTACTTTTTCTTATCTTTTTAACTTTTTAGAGGTTGAGGTTTTTTATTTATTTGATAGATACCCTTTAAATGGAGGACTTTTAGGAGAACTTTCTTTATTTTTAATTCCTTTAATAGGAACTTTAGGCTTTTTCTTTTTAATTTTGGGACTATTTTTAGCTGTTTTATTTGTAGCTTTAGGAAGTTTTCAGCTTATAAATATATTTCAGATTAAGTTTGGGAGAAGAAAAGAAGAAAATATTGATAAAGAGTTTAAAGAACTTAAAGAGGAAAAAAAAGTTTCGGATTCTTTAACGTCTATTAAAATTGAATCTTTACAAAATGGTAAAATATTTGAGGTAGAAGAAGAATTTAGGGGTGAGGAAGAGAAAAAGAAATTTAATGAAGATTCTAAGGATACCTTAAGTAAAAAATTTCAACCTCCTCCTATAGAACTTTTAGATGATCCTTTCCCGTCTTCTTATAAATTAAGACCTGAGGAATTAAAAGAAAGAGCTTTGGTTTTACTTTCTAAGTTAAGGGAGTTTGGGATAGAAGGCGAGGTAGTAAGTATTTACCCTGGTCCTGTGATAACAGTTTTTGAATTTAAACCTGCTCCGGGGATAAAAATTAGTAAAATCTTAAGTTTGGTGGATGACCTAGCATTAGGACTTTCGGCTAAAAGTGTAAGAATAGTAGCTCCGATTCCAGGGAAAAATGTTATAGGAATTGAAATTTCTAATCCTCAAAGGGAGTGGGTATATTTAAAGGAAATTTTAGAAAGTCCTGTATTTAAGAAAGCTGAGTCGCCTTTAACTATAGCTTTAGGGAAGGACATCTTTGGCAATCCTGTGGTTACCGATTTAATAAAAATGCCCCATCTTTTAATAGCTGGAAGTACAGGTTCTGGTAAAAGTATTTTTTTACACAGTGTTATCCTGAGTTTAATTTACAAAAGCACTCCTGAGCAAGTAAGATTTTTAATGATTGACCCTAAAAGAATTGAACTTTCAGTTTATGAGGGTATACCTTATCTTCTTAATCCTGTTGTGCTTGAACCTAAAACTGCAACTAAAGCTTTACACTGGGCAGTATCAGAAATGGAACGAAGATATTCACTTTTTGAAGAAGTTTCTGCCAGAAATTTAGAATCGTATAATGAACAATTTGAAGAAAAACTTCCTTATATAGTTATTATAATTGATGAATTAGCAGACCTTATGGTGGTGTCATCAAAAGAGGTAGAAACTTTACTTACCAGGCTGGCTCAGATGGCAAGAGCTGCGGGAATACACCTTTTAATAGCTACTCAAAGACCTTCTGTAGATGTAATTACAGGACTTATAAAAGCGAATTTCCCTTCTCGTATTTCTTTTCAAGTAACTTCTAAGGTAGATTCTAGAACCATTTTGGACACACAAGGTGCAGAAAGACTTTTAGGAGCAGGAGATATGCTGTTTTTACCTCCTGGAAGTTCTTCTTTAAAGAGAATTCATGCTCCTTATGTTTCAGAAAAAGAAGTTAAAAGAGTTGTGGAATATCTTAAAAGTTTGGGAGAACCTCAATATTTAACCGATTTAAGTGCCTATTCTGAAGATTTAGAAAAAGAAAGTGAAAGTTTGGGAGACGAGGATGATGAGCTTTATGAGAAAGCTTTAAAAATTGCCTATCAGTATGGAAAAATTTCAGTTTCTATGCTTCAAAGAAAGCTGAGAATAGGTTATAATAGAGCTGCAAGACTAGTAGAAAGAATGGAAAAGGAGGGAATTGTTGGCCAAAGTGATGGTGTTCGTCCTCGTCCTGTTTTGGGTGTTTCTAAGCGGTTTTTCGAAGCTTAAAGCTACAACCATAAACGAAGTTTTAGACCAAATTCAATTATTTTATGACCAGATCAGAACTATAAAAGCTGAATTTGTTCAAGAAACCTGGTTTCCTTCTGGGAAAGTAGAAACCCGAACTGGAAAAATGTGGATGAAAAAACCTGGTAAGTTGCGCTGGGAGTATTTACATCCTGAAAGATTTGTTATAATTTCTGACGGAAAACATTTTTACTTTCATTATCCCGAAGAAAAACAAACTTTTCTCTATCCTAATCAAGAATTTTTTTCTTCTCAATTAATCTTGGGTTTTATGAATGGAGTAGGGAATATTAAAAAAGATTTGAAATTAGAAAGTTTTAGAGTTTTAGAAAAAGGTTTCTGGGAAATAAGTTTTAGTCTCTTAACTAAAAATCATCTAAATTTGGATAAAATTACTTTAACAGTTAAACCTTCTACAGGAGAAGTTAAACAAATTCAACTACTTTATACCACAGGAGAGAGA
Source organism: Thermodesulfobacteriota bacterium (assembly GCA_030578315.1). Taxonomy (GTDB): domain Bacteria; phylum Desulfobacterota; class Thermodesulfobacteria; order Thermodesulfobacteriales; family Thermodesulfobacteriaceae; genus Thermodesulfobacterium. The sequence continues at coordinate 28,204 of JAUQQL010000008.1, forward strand.
GTAAAAATAAATTTGAAAAAAATAAATTATAACCTAGAATTAAAAGACTCAATTTTTAAGTAAGGTTTTACTTTTTTAATATTTCCGTTTTAAAAGCAGATTGATTTTAAAATGTTATTTTTAATCTTTTTTAATTTTTTTGTGAAAAAAATTACAAAATATTTACTTAATAACACTTTTTTAATAATATTAATATTAAAAGATAAATTTTCTACCTCGTAGCCCTCTCCTCTACCCCCTTGGGAGGAGTTCCCCCTCCTCCCATTTTACTTTTGAAAAATTTTTAAAAGTGTTTTAAAATAAAAAAATCGTAATAAGTTAGTAAAAAAGATGGAGGATTTTATGAATGAAGGGGTTGTATTTCTTTATGTAACTTTTTCTTCAGAAGAGGAAGCTAAAAAGATTAGTAAAATTCTTTTAGAAGAAAGGCTTTGTGCTTGTGTAAACATATATCCTCAGGTTAAATCGCTTTATTGGTGGGAAGGAAAAATAGAAGAAGCTACTGAGAGTATCACGATTATAAAGACTAGACCTTCTCTAGCTAAGAAAGTGGAAGAAATTGTTTTAAAGCATCATTCTTATACTACTCCATGTATAATCACTTTTTCTTCGGGAAGCGGTTTCAAGGCTTTTATAGAATGGATTTATAAAGAAACTAAGGAGTTATAAATTTTGGATTTAGACCAACTTATTAAAAAAGTGGCTGAAGAAATAAAGGAAAAGAAAGAAGTGGTTGCCTTTACAGGGGCTGGTATTTCAGTTGAAAGTGGAATTCCAGCTTTTAGAGGTTCGCAAGGTCTTTGGGAGAAGTACGACCCTGAACAGTATGCTCATATTTTAACTTTTTTAAATGAGCCTGCTAAAGTCTGGAAAATGCTTAAAGAAATGTTTTCTATAGCTTTAAAAGCTAAACCTAACATTGCTCATATAGTTTTAGCAGAAATGGAAAAGAAACACTACTTAAAAGCAGTGATTACTCAAAATGTAGACGGGCTTCATCAAGAAGCGGGTAATCAAAAAGTTATAGAACTTCATGGTAATGGAAGGTTTTTAGTGTGTATTTCTTGTTATTCCAAATTTCTTTTTGTAGAAGAATATTTAAATATAGAGCCTTACCCAGTATGTGAGATCTGTAAAGGGCCTCTTAAACCTGATGTAGTATTTTTTGGTGAATCACTCCCTGAAAAAGCTCTAAGTTCTGCTTATGAGTTAGCTGAGTCTTGTAAAATTTTTTTGATAATTGGTACTTCTGGCCTCGTTTATCCAGCTGCTCAAATTCCTTATTATGCTAAGTCAAAAGGTGCAACTGTAGTGGAAATAAACCTTGGGGGAACCCCTTATACTTACAAAATCACCGACTATTTTCTTAAAGGCAAAGCAGGAGAAATTTTGGCTAAACTTTCAGATTATCTTTTTTAGGTCCCAGCTTCCCAAGAAGTTAAATATTTTTTTTGGTCAGGTGTTAAAGTATCTATTTTTATTCCCATTGAGGAAAGTTTAAGTTCAGCTATTTTTCTATCAATTTCTAAAGGTACAGGATAAACATCTTTTTTTAAATGTTGATAGTTTTTAACTAAGTATTCGCAGCAGAGAGCTTGGTTTGCAAAACTCATGTCCATAACTCCCGAAGGATGTCCTTCTGCGGATGCAAGATTAACTAATCTTCCTTGAGAAAGAAGATAAAGTCTTTTTCCGTTTATAAGAGTATATTCTTCTACTTCCTTTCTTATAGTTCTTATTTTAGTTGAAATACTTTTTAAGGCTTCTAAATCAATTTCTACATCGAAATGGCCTGAATTGGCTAGAATTGCTCCATCTTTCATTTTAAGAAAATGTTCTTTTCTTATTACTCCTTTATTTCCTGTTACAGTACAAAAAAAATCTCCTATTTCAGCTGCTTCATCCATAGGCATAACTAAATAACCTTCCATCACAGCTTCCAAAGCTTTAAGGGGGTCAACTTCTGTAATTACTACTTTGGCTCCCATCCCCCTTGCTCTCATAGCCAATCCTTTACCACACCATCCAAAGCCAGCTACTACAAATACAGAACCTGCTAAGAGTCTGTTAGTAGCTCTCATAATTCCATCTATAGTTGACTGTCCAGTACCATAACGATTATCAAAAAGATGCTTGGTTAAGGCGTCGTTTACTGCAATAATAGGATACTTAAGAATTCCCTCCTTGGCCATGGCTTTAAGTCTAATAACCCCAGTTGTGGTCTCCTCTGTTCCCCCTAAAACTTCTTCTGCTTGTTTTTGTCTTTCTTTATGTAAAGTAGTTACCAGGTCTGCTCCATCATCAATAGTTATATGAGGTTTTTGGTCTAAGACTGCTTTAATATGATCATAGTAAGTTTCTTTATCTTCTCCTCTTATAGCGAAAACAGGAATTTCAAAGTATTTTACTAAAGCTGCTGCTACTTCATCTTTAGTAGAAAGAGGATTAGAGGCACAAAGAAAGACTTCTGCTCCACCTTCTTTAAGGGTTCGAGCTAAGTTTGCAGTTTCAGTAGTAATGTGAAGACAACCTCCTATTTTAATTCCTTTAAGAGGTTTTTCTTTAAAAAAAATTTCTCTTATTTTTCTTAAAACTGGCATGTCCATCTCAGCCCATTCAATGAGTTTAAGCCCTTCTTCTGCTAAAGAAAGATCTTTAATGTGGTAATCCATTTTTTTGAAACCTCCTCTTATTTGTCAAAACCTGCTAATTCTTTGATCTTTTCAACCATATCTAACTTTTCCCAAGTGAAATCGGGGTCATCTCTTCCAAAATGTCCATAACAAGCAGTTTTTTTGAAAATAGGTCGTCTGAGGTTTAAGTATTCTATCATATGTTTAGGTCTAAAACAGAAAAGTTTGTTTATAATGTCTAAAATTTTTTCTACCGGGATATTCTCTGTTCCGTAGGTATTTACATTTATAGCTAAAGGATCTGGCAGTCCTATGGCATAAGCAACTTGTACTTCAAGTTCGCGAGCAACCCCTGCTGCTACTAGATTTTTGGCTACATACCTAGCGTAATAAGAAGGTGTGCGGTCTACTTTAGTAGGATCTTTTCCAGAAAAGGCCCCACCTCCGTGATGTCCTCTTCCTCCATAAGTATCTACGATAATTTTTCTTCCGGTCATTCCACAGTCTGCTAATGGTCCTCCAATCACAAACCTACCTGTAGTATTGACCAGTATTTTAGTTTCAGGAGTTAAATGCTCAGGAGATATTACCTTTTTAACCACTTCCTCTATAATAGCTTCTCTAAGTTCTTTATAATTCACAGTTGGGTCATGCTGAGCTGCAATAACTACTGTATGAACGCTTATAGGACGTCTATTTTCATATTTTATAGTAACCTGAGTTTTCCCGTCAGGTCTTAAAAATGGTAAAATACCTTTTTTTCTAACTGTAGCTAGTCTCATAGCTAACTTATGAGCATACCATATTGGCATAGGCATATAATCGGGGGTTTCATCACAGGCGTATCCAAACATCAAACCTTGGTCTCCAGCTCCTATTTCTCCGTCTGGTCTCTCTATTCCTATAGCTATATCAGGACTTTGTCTATCTATACTTATTAAAACTGCACAAGTTTGATAGTCAAATCCTAGGTCTGAATGATTATAACCTATTTCTTTAACCACCCCCCTTGCAACCGTAGGATAATCTATTCGAGCTTCAGTAGTTATTTCTCCAGCTATTAAAATCATACCAGTATTTACTAAGGTTTCACAAGCTACACGGGCATAAGGGTCCTTTTCTAAAATAGCATCTAGTATAGCATCAGAAATTTGGTCTGCTACCTTATCTGGATGTCCTTCGGTCACAGACTCCGAAGTAAAAAGAAAATTTTTGGTAAGCATAAGGGTGCCTCCTTTTTTCTTTCTAAATAGTGGACAATTTAATATAAATTTTAAAAATTTCAAATTAGTAGAAATTTAGCTATTTTTGTAGTGATGAAAAATTTGTACAAACAACTATGTGATTTTTACAAGAAGATCTTGGGAATAAAAAGTTGCGATTTGATAAGTAGTTATAAGTGGAACTATTTTTTATTTCTCAAGATGAATTAGCTCTTATAGATTGTAAATTTTATGAATTTTGTCTAAGAAAATTCATAAATTTTTTGAGTTCTTCACTATAGTTATTTTTAGGTTCCTGATAGATATAAAGAGGGGGATAAATTCTTATTCCTTCTCCTCCATTTTTGACTGCTCTTATAAGTACTAATTTAGCTTCTTTTCCTGGATAGGAATGAACTAGTCTTAGAATTTTGGGTTCTAGTTTATACTTTTTTAGAAAATAAATTAATTCAGCTAAACGGAAGGCTGTAAAGATTAAAAAAAGACTTCCTCTGTTTTTTAAAATTTGATAAGTTTTTTTTATAAAGATTTCTAAATTGAAGGTTTTTTCGTGACAAGCAAGATTTCTATTTTCGTAAGGACTTTCTCTACCCGTATCAATTTTGAAATAAGGGGGATTGCTAAAGACTACATCAAAGGTTTCTAGTTTGAAAGGAGGTTCTAGAAGGTCTCCTGCTACAATAAAAATTTGATTTTCAAAATTATTAATAAAAATATTTCTTTTTAAGCATTCTAGGAAAATATTTTCTTTTTCTAGAGCCCAAATTTTACAACCAGAAAAACGGGTTAAGGCTATAAAACTTACGATACCTGATCCGGCTCCAATTTCTAAAATTTTTTGAGAAGGTTTTAAATTTAAAAAATAAGCTAAAAGCACTGAATCTATACCAAAACGAAAGCCTTTTTTCGGCTGAAAAATTTTTAATTTTCCAAAAGGAGTCATTTCTATATCCATAGGTTTTTAACTTCAAAGCCAGACAATCTTTATTTCAGGAATGTTTAGAATTTCGTAAGCTGAACCTTGATTTACTGCAATTTCTAAAAGACCTTCACTTCCAAAAAGAGCTACAACTTCTCCTTTCTTTGCATATCCATAACTTTTAACCAAAGAGATTTCTTTTTCGTTAACTATTACTTTGAAAGGTTTTTTAGCCAATTTTTGGGAGAAATTGGTAATTAAATTTCCAAAACGATCTACATACCAAACAGAAAGTATATATCCGTAAGAAGTTTTTTGTGGGCAAGGGAAATTTATCTTAATTAAGGATTTTTTTAATATGGGTCTAGCAAAAGTCAACAAGTTTTTTTCTAAAAGCAAAAAAGCAATTGCTGGAGCAAAAAGATCTCTTCCGTGAAAAGTTGTACTGAACGGGGGTTGGAAAGTTTTTTCAGGTAGAATTTCAAAAGCTTTAAAATTAGAAAATTCTTCGTATATTAAAGAAAAAACCCCATTATCTGGTCCTACAAAAGTATAATTTGAAGTTTTAATTATTATAGCTTTTCTTTCAGTTCCTACACCAGGGTCAACAATACATAAGAATATAGTTCCATGAGGAAAATATTTATAGGAAAAGTAAAGTAACAAAGCAGCTTGTTTAACATCGTGAGGAGAAACATCATGAGTTATGTCAATAAAATTTACAAAAAGACCTTCATTTAGTTCTTTTAAAATTCTTCCCTTTACTACTCCTATGTAGTGGTCTTTAGTACCAAAATCTGTAAGTAAAGCTACGGTTTTAAACCCTGATTTCATAAAGGATTTAACTCTACTTTCTCAGTTTGAAATTGAGCTTTTTTAGTATATTTAATTAAAATTGACTTTAATTCTTCAGGAAAGATAGTTCCCTCAATTAAAACTGCAACTGGTGAGGGTATATTTAAAGTAAATAGAGGATAATTTCCATAAGCTATTTTTTTAATTTTTTCGTTTTCTTTTTCATTTCTTCCAAGAATTAGCCAGTAATCTTTTTCTATTAAGTGTCTTCCGAAGGTTAAAAGTTGTGCAATTTCATAATTAAGCATTCTTTTTTCCTTTAAAACTTTTAAAACTCTACGTCCTATTTGAGGATCGCAAAGAAGACAGCCACCTGCAGGAGTAGGAATTTGTTTTAAACCAAATGTTTTGGCTAATTCAAATTGTTTTTGTCTTTTTCTTCCAGAAAGGTCTAAGAGTTCTTCTCTTTTTATTAATCCCTTTTTTTCTACTTCAGAAGGAGCTAGAAGTTTAGCTGAAAGAGGTCTTACCAAAAATTCTTCAGTTTCCGATTCCTTTTTAATTATCTCTAAAGCCCATTTATTTTGACTCATGGGTCTTTGTCTTATTACTTCTCCAGTTGCTAAGAAGTCTGCTTGGAAATCATTTAAAAGATTTTTAGTTTTTTTTAACATTAAAATTTTGCAGTCAATACAAGGATTAGCATACGAACCAAAACCGTACTTGGGGTTTTTAAGAATTTCTAAAAATTCTTCGGTTATGTTGAGTAAAATCCCTTTCTCAAAACCTAGTTCTTCAACTTTTTTATAAAAGCTTTGAGGCTCTTCCCAATCTTTAAAGCCAAAAAAAGGAGTTATAAATTTTAAAGCTATAATCTTTACTCCTTGTTTTTTTAAAACTAAACCAGCTAGTATACTGTCTAATCCACCAGAGAAAAGAAGAAGAGCTGTAGGCATATTCCTTGTAAAAAAAGAAGTTTTTGTAAAAAATTATATAAAAATATTTAAACATAAACAAGACTTTTTTAATGGGTAAGATTTTTTAAACTCTTGAATTTTTTAAGTCTTATGGTAAAAAGGAGTGAGAACAAAGTTCACCCTTTTGGAGGTAATTTCTATATTATTATGCTTTTTCGAATCATTTCATTTTAATAAGTTTTTATCGGAGGTACTTAAAGTAGATAAGTTGGTTAAAATTATAAAATGTCTTTAGAAACATTGTTGGATCAAGTAAGAGAAGTTTATGATATTGTAGAAGTGGTATCTAATTATGTAACTCTTAAAAAAGTAGGTAGAAATTATTTAGGATTTTGTCCTTTTCATTCAGAAAAAAGACCTTCATTTACTGTTAGTCCTGAAAAACAAATTTTTAAATGCTTTGGATGTAATGCAGGTGGAGATGTAGTTACCTTTTACATGAAAATTAAGGGGATTACCTTTAGAGAGGCACTCTTAGAACTTGCTGAAAAAGCTGGATTATCTATAGAAAAACAGAGTATTGGAGAAAGGAAAGAGAAAAACGAACTAGTGGAATTTAATTATAAAATAGCAAAATTTTATCATCAACTTCTTTTTATTCATTCATCTTCTGAAATAGCTCGTTATTACTTGAAAGAAAGGGGGGTAAGTGAAGAAACTATTAGAAATTTTTTAATAGGTTTTGCACCTTTTGAAGGTAGAATTTTAGCAAGTTATTTGAGAAGCTCAGAGGCAGATTTTAAAAAAGCAGAAGAAGTAGGTTTAGTGAAAAAAATTGAAGATGGTTCTTATTTAGACCTTTTTAGAGGAAGAATTGTGTTTCCTATTTTTAATGTTAAAGGTGAGTGTGTAGGTTTTGGAGGAAGAACCCTTGAAAAAGAAGTAGAACCTAAATACTTAAATACTCCTGAGTCTAAAGTTTATAGAAAAAGTGAAATTCTTTATGGGCTTTATCAAGCTAAAGAATTTCTTAAAAAAGAAAATGAAGGTTTTGTTGTAGAAGGTTATTTTGATTTTTTATCTTTATGGGAAAAGGGAATTCGGAATGTGGTAGCAAGTTGTGGTACAGCTTTAACAGAAAAACATATTAAAATTTTAAAATCTTTAACTAATAACTGGAATATTTTTTACGATGGAGATGTAGCAGGAAGAAAAGCTGCTTTAAGAACTATTTCTCTATTTTTAAAAGAGTCTATCTTACCTAAGGTGGTGACTCTTCCAGAAGGAGAAGATCCAGATTCTTGGGTTAGAAATCAAAACCTAGATGTTTATTCTTTAAAAGAAAGAATTAATTCTCTCACTTTAGAGGCTACATTTTTTGTATTTGAATTTTTTAAAAAAGATTTCCTTAAAAATCCATCTCAAGTATTTAAGGAATTTATTGAGATTTTTAAACCAGTAACTCATCCTATAATAAAAAATAAAATAATTAAAGATTTGAGTTTTTATCTAGAAATTCCCGAAAACGAAATTAGAAAACTATTTTCAACTCAAGAAAATTGGCTTTCAAAAGCTGAAACTTTTACTTTGAGTGAAGAAAGAGGTGAAAATGTTTTAAAAATTATATCTCAATTTTTGGTGAATTTTCCTGAATATTTTTCAGAACTCATTTCAAGTGGGCTTTTGACTTTTTTAGAAGACTTTTTAGATTCAATTTATGCTCAATTTTTGATCCAATTTTATGAAGAATACAAGTCTAAAAAAAGAAATTTAGAACTCTGGGAAAACATTCAATTTCAAGAAGTTATAAGTGAACTTTTATTAGCTCCGCCTTTTGAAAAACCAGAAGAAGTTCTTTCTCAGATTAAAGAATATCTTATTAAACAAACTAAAAAGAAAGAAATTAAAAAAATAGCCGAAAATTTGAGACTTTTAGAAATAAAAGGAAAAAAAGAAGAAATAGAGAAATATCTTTGGTTTGTAAAAAGTTCTCTAAATTATAATAATTGTTAAAAAATTTTAAAAAATTAGAGAAAATTTTAAAAAATAGTTTTAAAGGGAGGTAATCTATGGACCTCCATAATAAAAAAAAGTTATGTTTGTTTGATGAAGATGAATTTTTTTTAGAAGAAATTCAAGATGATTTTTGGGAAGACAAAAAAGAAAGTGTAAAGGTTAAAGACCCTGTTACCCTTTATTTTAAGGAGGTATTTTCTAATAAACTTCTTTCTAAAGAGGATGAAGTTAGAATAGGCAAAACTATAGAAGAAAATGAAAAAAAAATTTTATTTGAGTGTTTTTCTTATTATCCCCAATTAAGTAAATTTTACTGTCTTATAAAACAAGTTGAAAAAGAAAAGAACTTTATAGTTTATTTTAAGGATTATGAAGAATTAGAAAAAAATTGGCAAAAAGCTCAAAAATGGTTTTCAAATATTAAAGATTTAATTAATGAACTATTAGAAACTTATGATAATAAATCTGAAAAAGAGAAGCAAAAGTGTTTTGAAAAAATAATAGATTTAATTTATGAACTTAGACCTACCAAAAATTTATTAGAGTTAATTTCATGTGAAATTTTAGAAACTTATTATGCTTTGAAAAACTTTAAAAATTTTGAAAAGTATATTTTTAATAACTTTCAAATAAAATGGCAAGAAATTGAAAATATTTTTAGAGATGAAGATTTAAAAAATATTAATGATATATTAAAAAATAAAATTTCTATCGTAGATGAAGATAAACAAATTATAAAAGAAATTTTTAATTTTATTAAAAAAATTAAAAAAAGTGAAGAATATTTTGGTAAAACAATAAATCAAATTTTGAAAAGTGGGGAGTTAATAGATAAAGCATTTAAAGAGATTAAAAAATCTAAAGAAGAGTTAATAAAAGCTAATTTGAGATTAATTATTTCTATAGCGAGAAAGTATTCTCCTAAAGGTATATTTTTAAGTGATTTGATTCAGGAAGGAAATATAGGACTTATTAAAGCTGTAGAAAAGTTTGATTATCGTAAAGGATTTAAATTCAGTACTTATGCTACTTGGTGGATTAGACAATCTATTACTAGATATTTAGCTGAAAATACTCGTACTATAAGAGTTCCTATTCATATTATTGAGACTATCTATAAAATAAGTAAAATAATTTCTACTAAATTTTATCAAGAATATGGAAGAGAACCTACTTTAGACGAACTTGCTAAAGAAACAAATCTTTCTATAGATAGACTAAATTATATTTTTAAAGTAATGAAACAACCTATTTCCTTAGAAACCACTGTGGGAGAAGATGAAGAAAGTTCTTTAAAAGATTTTATTGAAGACCAAAGTTCTGTTAAACCTGAAGAAAAGACTTTTAATCTAGCTCTTTCTGAAAAAGTTAGAGAATTGTTAAAAATTTTATCTCCGAGAGAAGAAAAAATTATAAGACTTAGATTTGGTATAGGAGAAAGAGAACCTTGTACTTTAGAGGAGGTAGGAAATAAATTTGGAGTTACAAAAGAACGTATTAGACAAATTGAAACTATGGCTTTAAGAAAACTTAAACATCCTAACCGTATAAAACTTTTAAAAAACTTCTTAATTCATGGTTCTTAACTTAGAACAGTCTTTTATAAAAGAACTTTTAAAAATTATTCAGAAGGACTTTCCTTTTCATTCCAGACCGTTTTTAGAAATTGCTAAAAGATTACGAATTACTGAAGAAGAAGTTTTAAATTTTTTACTTGAATTGAAAAGAAAAAAATATCTTAGACAAATTTCAGCTATATTTAATCCTTCAGTCTTTAAGCATTCTTCGGCTCTTTTTGCTTTTAAAGTTTCAAAAAAGAATCTTGCCCAAGCTATAAAAGTTGTAAATTCACACCCAGGGGTTACTCATAACTACTTAAGAAATCATCAATATAACTTATGGTTTACTTTGGTAGTTCTGCCTGGAGAAGATATATTAAAGGTTGCTTCTGAACTTTTTTATTTAAGTAGAGCCGAAGACTTTTTATATTTACCAGTTGTTAAAACTTTTAAAATTTCAACTATTTTAGAAGTAGAAAATAGTGATGAGCTAGAAGTAGATAAAAATTCAAACGAAATTTTTATTGACTTAGATTTTACAGAAAAGGATATAAAATTAGTTAAACATTTACAAGAACCTCTTCCTTTAGTTTCAACTCCTTTTGCTATTGTTTCCAAAGCTTGTGGAGTGGACGAAGAGACTATTTTTTCTTGGTTAAAAAAAATGTCTCGTTTAAAAGCTTTAAGAAGATTTGGGGCTTTATTAGATCGTAAGCATTTTGGATATGCTAAAAATATCATGGTTTTGTGGGAAGTTCCTGAAGAAGAAACAAGTGAAATAGGAAAGGTACTAAGTAAAAAAGACTTTATAACTCACTGCTACGAAAGAAAAACATATTCTTATTGGAGATATAACCTCTATACTATGTGCCATTTTAAAACTGAAGAAGAAAAAAAGATAATTCCTTTGCTGGCTGAAAGACTTAAAATAAAAAACTATCTAATGTTAGAAACTTTGAAAGAATTGAAAAAAGAAAGATTAAAACTTTTTTATAAAGTTACTTAAGTTTTTAAGAAAAAATATATCTTAAAGAGATAAAGAAAATTAAAATAACAAGAATAAACTTTATCAATTTTTGAGGCATAAACTTTTGAATTCTTGCTCCTAAATAAAGTCCTGCTGCTCCTCCCAACCCAAAGAGAAATCCTAAAAACCAGTCAGGATTGTGCCCTCCAAAGGTAAAAATAATTACTCCAAGAACTGAAGTTAAACAAGTTCCAAAAAGAGTAGCTCCTGCAAATACATAGGGAGGTAAGTGAAAAAAAGCAAGTAAAATCGGAGCCATAAGAGCTCCTCCTCCTATTCCGTAAATACCTCCTATTATCCCGATTACAAAGGCGATTAGTGAAATTAAAAAAGTACTTACTTTAAAAGTTTGCTTGCTGTAAACAAATTCTAAAGTTTTCCAGTTAAAGGTTAAAACAGTAGGAGACTCAGAAGAAAAGGTAGTTTCTTTTTTTGGAAAAAGAAGATCTTGAATAAGTCTTAATCCTATGACTAAAAGTACTAAACCTACTAATAATTTAAATTTAGCAAGTTCTTTAAAGAAACTAACTCTTAAAAAGTAACCCAAAATTACTCCCGGAAAAGTACCAAGAGTTATAATTAAAGTTAAAGGATAAAAAAATCTTTTTTCCTTCCAGTATCTATAAACTCCAAAAGGAATAGCAAAAACATTGTAAAGATGATTTGTTGCACTAACTGCAGGAGTAGTGAATTTAAGGATACTTACTTGAAAAGGTAAAAGTAAAAAAGCTCCACTTACTCCACCCGAAGCACAAAAAAAGGAAATAAAAAAAGCTACTACAGGAGGAACTAATACTGAAGTAGTAACTCCTGAAGTCTTAAAAGTTATAGTTAAAGGTAAGTTAATCATCTCAAATTATCCTTTTTTAATAGCCTATTTTTTTGTATCTAAAATAGCAATCCTTATACCAAGAAGCATTTTTAGGTCCAATTTCTAAGGCTTTTTTATAGTTTTTAGCAGCCTCACTTAACTTATTTTCTTCTTCATAAACTCTTCCCTTATAGTAATAAGAAATGCCGTTAAAAGGTATAAGTTTTTGAGCTTCGTTAAGATAAAAAAGAGCTTTTTCGTAATCTTTCAATTTAAAATAAGTAATTCCTGCCAGAAGCTGAGCTCTAAAAAAGTGAGGGTCAAGTTTTATTGCTCGAGAAATATAATCTAAAGCTTCAAGAAAAAGCTTTTTTTCTAGATTTATAGAAGCTATATAGGTCATAGCTAATGTATTTTCAGGGTAAAGTTCTAAAGCTTTTTTAAGATAATTTTCCGCTTGAGTTAAATTGTTTTTACTGTAAGCCTTCTTTCCCATTTCTACCCAATCGTAGGATTCCTTAGTTAAAAGAAGATGATTTTTTATTCTTTGAAATGTTTGTGTATTCAAGATTAAATCTCCTTTAGGTTTAAAAGTTTTTATATATTCTTTAGCCTCTTTTATTCTGGTTTCAGGAAGTGGATGAGTAGATAACCATTCAGGAGGTCTTTCCTTTTCTAAGGCTTTAAATTTTTCAAATACTTCTATCATTCCCTGAGGAGAATATCCAGCTTTAAAAGTAAATAAGAATCCATATCTATCAGCCTCTCTTTCTTGGTCTCGGCTAAATTTAAGAGAAAGAAGCCCAGCTGAAATTTCACCTAATTTGAGAAGAATTTCTCCTGTGAGATTTTGAGGTAAAAAAAGAGAGCCCACTTGGAGAATAAGATTTAAGGCTAAAGTTTTTTCCAAAAATTTTACGTGGTGTCGGGCGTTAATATGCCCAATTTCGTGGGCTAGAACTCCGGCTAACTGACTTTCTTTATCCAGTTGAAGCAGAAGTCCACGAGTGATAATTACTGGACCTCCGGGTAAAGCAAAAGCATTTACTATACCAGAATTGACCACCCAAAACTTGTAGGGAACTTTTCTTTCTGCCTCTTGGGCTAATTTATTTCCTATGGAATTTATATAATTTTGAACTTCCTTCTCAGGATACAAACCTTCAAACTCATCAATAGAAAAGGGTGTATAAAGTTTTCCTAATTCAACTTCTTTTTCTACTGAAATAAGAGAAAAGGAAAAGTTTTTTTCAGCCCCACAGCTTAGAAGAAAAAAACAAATTAAAAAGATAAAAGTTAAATAAAAAAAGAAAATCCTTTTCATAAAAAAAGAAAATTTTTAAACTTTTTTTGACAAAATTATACATAAAAATTTAGCTCTTGACAAGTTTTGGTTTTAAAATATATTTTTTAAGAAGAAAAAGCGGGTGTAGCTCAGCCTGGTAGAGCGACAGCTTGCCATGCTGTAGGTCGCGGGTTCGAATCCCGTCGCCCGCTCTATTTAAAGTTAAAAGTTTTTTGTTTATTAAAACATCTGTTTTATGCAAATAACTTATTACGGACATTCTTGTTTTAAGATAGTCTCCTTAGAAGGAAAGAAAATTCTTATAGACCCTTGGGTAAGTAATCCTTTAGCTCCTACCCAAGTGGATTTAGGTCCTTATGATTTTATTCTAATTACTCATGCTCATGGAGACCATCTTGGGGAAGTATTAAAATTAGCCAGAACTTCCGTTACAGAAGTTATTGCCATACACGAGATTCAACAGTACTTATTAAAAGCCGGTGTTCCTAAAGCAACAGGGATGAATATAGGAGGAAGCTATAAAGTTAATCATCTTACTTTTACTATGGTTCCTGCTTGGCATAGTTCATCTTTTTCTGATGGAAGTTATGGAGGAGAAGCCTGTGGATTTGTAATTACCTTAGAAGATGAAACAACCCTTTATCATGCTGGAGACACGGGTCTTTTTTACGATATGAAACTTATTGGAGAACTTTATAAGCCTAAAGTTGCCTTTCTTCCTATTGGAAGTCACTATGTAATGGGACCTAAAGAAGCAGCTAAGGCTTGTGACCTTATCCGTCCTGAAATAGTTATTCCTATGCATTATAAAACTTTTCCTATTTTAACAGGAACAGTTGAAGATTTTAAAAAAGAATTGAACAAATATTCTTTTGTTCCTCAAGTAGTAGTATTAAAACCTGGAGAAACTTTTAGTATTTAAAATTGCCATTCTTCTTAGCTATTTGCGGGCATAAAAATTCTGGAAAAACCCTTTTAGGAAGCTTTATAGTAGAAAATCTTACTAAAAAAGGACTTAAGGTAGGGGTAATTAAGTCCTTTCATCACGAAGAAATTGTTACAGACTTTCCCTCTAAGGATACCTGGCTTTACCGAGAAAAGGGAGCTTTTTTAACTTCACTCTTTCAAACCTCTCTTTTTACTTGTTATTTCGGAAAATCTTTCTTTTCTTCTTATCAAGAAAGAGATTTATTTACTTTCTGGGAAAGTATTTTCTGGGATTGTGACTTGGTTCTACTTGAAGGCTTTAAGAATTTAGACTCAGTTTTAAAACTATGGTGTTTAAAGGAAGGAGAAAGTCCTGAAGAAATCAAGAAAAATTTGAAAAACTTATTAGGTTTTGTGGTAATAAGTAATTCTGAACATTGGAAAAAACTTTTTCCTCAAGAAAATATTTTAAGTCTGGAGAGGGGTAAAGAAATTCTAAATCTTGTAGAAAAATTTCTTTCCAAAGAACCAGAAGTTTTGCTTAAAGTAAATGAATATAAAATCCCTCTAAATCCTTTTGTTCAAAGCGTTCTTAAGTCTACATTGGAGGGTTTTTTAAAAGCTCTAAAAAAAGTTCCTGAAAAGATAGAAAAATTGGAAATTAAAATTAAGTTTTGAGATGAAAATGTTAACAAAAAAGAAAAAAATAGCTTTTATTTGCATAGGAAATTCTGCCAGAAGTCAAATTGCAGAGGGATATGCCAAGTATTTTGCTCTCTTAAAAAATAGAAAAGATTTAGAATTTTATTCGGCAGGTTCTCATCCTACCGGATATATTCATCCTTTAGTAGTAAAAGTTATGCTTGAAGACGGAATTGATATTTCAGACCAATACTCTAAAGGTTTAGAAGCAATTCCCTATCATGAATTAGACTTTGTTATTACTCTTTGTGGAGATGCAGCAGAAAATTGTCCTTATGTTCCAGGAGCAAAAATTGAACATTGGAATGTGCCAGACCCTGTAAGTTCAAGGGGTTCGGAAGAGGAAAGACTTAAAATTTTTAGAAAAATAAGAGATGAAATTAAAAAAAGAGTAGAAACGCTATTAGAAAATCTCTAAATTGGAAATTTACTATTACTCTTTTACTGGAATTTCTAAAAAGTTAGCTGAAAGTCTTTCTAAATTTCTTAATGTTAAACCAAAGGAAATAAAAACTTCTTCTAAGCCTTATTTTTTTTGGCTTTTGCTTTCCTTTATACCTTACTTGCCTTTTAAAGCTTATTTTGAGAAACCCTCTTCTTCTACTTTGGTTTTGTGTTTTCCAAAATGGACTTTTAACTGCCCGCCTGTTACCTACTTTTTGAAGGAAATAACTTGTGAAAATCTTTTTATGATTATAACCTATGGAGGCTGGGGAGAAAAAAGATACGCTGATTTTTATCGAAAATTGGCTTTAAAGAAAATTAAAAAAGTTGAAGTCTTTTTAGTAAAGAAAAGAAAAGTTTTAGAAAATATAACAGAGGTAATAGAGGAAATTATAAACTGGTTAAATCCCTGCATAAGTTCCTTCGGACCTCAGAAAATAAAAAAGTTACGGTAAAATATACATCTTATCACTGGAAAAAGATTTAATCTTATGTTCCAAAATCAAGGTTCCAAAATCAAGGGCACCTAAGAGGAAAAGAGACAGTGGCATCCTGAGAGAGTGAGGTTTATACTGGAGAAGAGAAGGGAACATCCTCGCCTGGAGAAGGAGAAGCTTAAGCCTTTGGTGGACAAGTTTTGTTTGGAGAGGGATATAAGGCCTGTGAGCGACCGCTTGGATATTTTTGCGAAAAATTTTTAAAAAATAACACCCAGTCCGAAATCATATGGACGCATACAAGCTCTTGATAGAAACAAAGGTTGTTATATTATAATAGGCATGAACGAATGGTCAGGCCTGGGAAAATCTTTTATCTTCTTGGGGCTTTTTTTAAATTCTCGTAGGCCTAATCATAAGTTTCCTTCCCAAAGTGCCCCTTTTAGGAAAACTACCAGGAGATATAGTGGCTAAAAGAGAGAATTTTACCTTTTATTTCTCCTTGGGAACTTTTATTCTTTTAGGTATCTTATAATTTAGGGTATGCGGGCTATATACAAAAAAATCCTTGTTCAAATTAATGATGATTTCATTTCTGAGAGGGCAGCCTATTTTGCCCTAAAAGTAGCCCGAGAGCTTAAGTCTCACCTTATTCTCTGTTTTATTCACGAAAGGGGTCAAGAATTTGAAAAAGGCGAAAGGCTTTTAAAAAAATATTTTCTTGAGGCTGAAAGAGAGGGCCTTAAAGTTGAAGCCTTGATAAAGGAAGGAAGGTCCTTAGAAATTTTAGAAGACCTTATCAAAAAGGAGGCTATAGATTTACTTTTTGTTCCTGGGGAGGGTTCTAAAAAATTAGATCAGCTACTCTGTTCTATTGCTATAGTAAAAATAGTAAACTTAGGTAAACTTCATCCCAAACGAATTCTTTTTCTTTTAAAAGGTAATCTCCCCTCATGGAAAGAAAATGCTTATTTAATAGAAACCTTTTACCATGCCTTTAAAACCAAAGTTTTTTTAGTTTGCTGTGGAAAAAGTAAAAATTTTAGTAAACTTCTTTTTCATTTAGAGAAAGCTGGAGTAAAAATGGATATGGAATTCTATCCTTCCTTTTCTTATAACATAATTATTTTTCAAATTCTTTCGAAGAGAGCTGACCTTTTAATCCTTGAAAAGACAGACCGAAGAATTTTAGGTTTTTTAGGAAGAAGCGAGTCACAAAAGCTAATCAGAGAAACTCCATGTAATTTAATTATTTTCCGTCCTTTCTCAAGGCATGAGAATTAATGACGTACCTCTTGAAGAGGTTTTTAGGCTTTTAAAGACCTCTGAAAAAGGTCTTTCTCTAAGTGAGGCTTTGAAGCGGCTTTCTTATTTTGGTTATAATGAGATTCGGGAGATTCGCAAGAGATCTTTTCTTCTTATGTTTCTCTCCCAATTTACCCATTTTCTTGCCCTAATTCTTTGGCTGGCTGCTTTATTAGCCTTTTTTTCTGATTTTCTTCATCCAGGTGAGGGGATGAGACATCTTGGTTGGGCTATAGTAACGGTAATTATTATTAATGCGCTCTTTGCCTTTGTTCAGGAATATAAAGCAGAAAGGGCTATTGAGAAACTTAAACTTCTTTTACCTTCTAAAGTCAGAGCAATTAGGGAAGGAAGGGAAATGGAACTACATGTTCGAGAGCTTGTTCCGGGAGATTTAATTTTCCTTGAAGAAGGAGCTAAGGTTCCGGCTGATGTAAGAGTAATAGAGGCCTATGGATTGGTGGTCAATAATGCTCCTTTGACTGGTGAATCATTACCTGTTAGTTTGACTCCTGAGCTACAGAAAGGAGAGCTTTTTAACAGTAAAAACATTGCCTTTGCAGGAGCCACTGTCCTCTCTGGGCATGGAAAAGGTGTAGTCTTTGCTACGGGTATGCATACCGAGTTTGGGCGGATTGCTCGGCTTACTGAGGCAGTTCAATTGGAGCCCACACCCCTCCAAAGAGAAATTAGCTATACTTCAAAAAGTATTGCCTTGATAGCTATTCTAATTGGTCTTTTCTTTTTTATAATTGGAAATTTACTAAAAAGGACCTTTTGGGAAAACTTTACCTTTGCTATTGGAGTAATTGTAGCCCTTGTGCCAGAGGGTATGCTCCCTACAGTAACCCTTTCTCTGGCCCTTGGCAGTCAGCGCTTGGCGCAGAGAAAAGCTTTAGTCAAGAAACTTAGCGCTGTTGAGGCCTTAGGTTCTGTAACGGTCATCTGCACAGATAAAACTGGTACCCTCACCCAGAATAAAATGGAAGTAAAAAGGGTGTGGCTACCTGAATCTTCAGAGGAAACCTTTAAAATGCTTGTAAAGATTGCCTGTCTCTGTAATAATGCTCTCTTTGTAAATGACCAATACAAGGGAGATCCTACCGAGGTTGCTCTTTTAAAATTTGCGAGGCAAAAGGTTAGCAAAATAGAGGCTCAGAGATTGTCCGAGATTCCCTTTGATGCTGAGAGAAAGAGAATGACTGTCCTCTGCGAAATAGAAGGTAAAAGACTTGCCCTCACTAAAGGAGCAGTTGAAACGGTTTTGCCCTTATGTACTCATGTTTTATACGGAAAAGAAAAACTTCCTTTTACTGAAGCAATGAGAAAAGATCTTATGGAAACCTATTATGCCATGATGGATGCGGGTTTGAGAGTGCTTTTATTTGCCTATTCAGAGGAAACTCCCGAAGAAAATATGATTTTAGTGGGTTTGGTTGGCTTGGAGGACCCTCCACGTCCTGAGGTAAAGGAAGCTATCTTAAAATGTAAAAGTGCTAACATAAAGATAATTTTAATTACTGGAGATGCCAGCAGGACAGCACTTTCTATTGCCCGAGAGGTGTCCTTAGTTAAAGGAGATCCCTTAATTATTGAGGGAGAGGAATTCCACAGGATGAAGGATGCAGAATTGAAAGAAAAACTCAAAGAAAAAGAAATCCTTTTTACCAGGATGACCCCTAAGGATAAGCTCCGCATAGTAATCCTCCTTCAGGAATTGGGGGAACGGGTGGCGGTCACAGGAGATGGAGTTAATGATGCCCCAGCCCTTAAAAAGGCAGACATTGGTATTGCTATGGGCAGTGGCACAGAGGTAGCTAAGGAGGCCGCTGAAATTATACTCCTTGACGATAACTTCGCTACTATTGTTACGGCTATAGAGGAGGGAAGGGCTATCTATGAAAATATCAGAAAATTTATTTCATACTTTTTAACCTCTAATGTAGCAGAGTTACTCCCCTTTATAGCCTATGCCCTTTTAAAGATTCCTTTGCCCTTAACTATTATGCAGATATTAGCCATTGACCTTGGCACCGATCTTCTTCCTGGTTTAGCTTTTCTTCATATACTTTGACAATATCTACTTCATTTATTGACCTTGGCACCGATCTTCTTCCTGGTTTAGCTCTTGGGGCTGAGGCCCCTACTAAGGGGCTTATGCAAAGACCTCCCAGAAAACCTAATGAGAGACTTTTGGACAGGAAATTATTTTTAAAGGCCTTTTTGTGGCTTGGACCTATAGAGGCCCTCTCAGGCTTTTTTGGTTATTTTTATGTCTTAAAAAATGGTGGTTGGCATTGGGGCGATAGTCTTTTGCCCTATGATATCCTCTATAGACAAGCTACTACAGCCTGTTTGACAGGAATTGTGTTATCTCAGATAACTGCCAATAGCTTAGTCTCCCGTTCCTTTGAAGAATCAATCTTCAAACTCGGGTTTTTTACCAATAGGCTCTTACTGGGAGGTATACTTTTTGGCTTAGCCCTTCAACTTTTTATTGTCTATCACCCCTTGGGGAATAAAATATTTTCTACTTATCCCCTAGAGGCAAAAGTGTGGCTCTTTTTATTTCCCTTTGCTTTGCTGCTTTTAGTGTCAGAGGAGACAAGAAAGTATCTTTTTAAATTCTCTTCTCAAAGAAGAGTTTAGTTCATACTATAGAGAAACAAATATCTTCCCTTTTTATAGGAATCAGGAAGGATTTTTTTAGGAGCTAGCTGAGAAAATTCTCTTGGTGATATAACTGAGATACCCTCTTTAAGGGCTAAATAAACCTCCTCTTACTCTTTAAGAACAGGTATAGGCCTTTTCAGAAGAAAAAGAAGGAAGGGATGGCTCTCTAAATAAAAGGCATATTTCTCCTTGGGGTTAATACTATTAGCCACTGCTTGACTTTTAAATTTAAGATCTTCTAATTGAATTAGCTGAAGCCCCGTAACTAATCCAAAGTTTATGAAGACTAAGACAAGTCCAAGGCGTAAAAGCCATCTATAATTATAGAGGGTCAAAAGGGTCTGGGAGATAAATACGGAGAAGACTGGGTAGAGAAAGAGAAGGTATTTGTCAAATTTTTCTCCCGTAAAACTCAGCATAACTAAAGGGATCAAAAAGAGAGATAAATACAAATCCTGAGGAAACTGAAGATAATCTTTAATTCTTGCCATGAGTTCTTTTGATTTTAGTAAAAGAAGTAACACATAGGGAAAAAAATTTAGTAAAAAGGCCCTAAAATAATAGTAAAAGGGATCCTTTCTTGCAGTAAGTCTTTCACCT
>JAUQQL010000009.1 GCA_030578315.1 Thermodesulfobacteriota bacterium
AAGTTGTTGTTTCTAAAAAAGAAATAACATCAAGAGTGAGAGTAAGAAAAGATGAAAAGGAAATAGAAATTTTGAAAAAAGCTCAAAAGATTGCTGATAAAATTTTTGAAGAAATTTTAAACTTTATAAAACCAGAAAGGCATACAGAAAAAGAGGTGGCTTTTAAAATTTACGAATTAGCAGTAAAGAAATACGGTTGTGGAGGTTTAAGCTTTGAATCTATTGTTGCTTCGGGAAGTGTTTCTAGCATTCCTCATTACAGAAGCGAAGATAAAATAATTAAAAATAATTCTCCTCTACTTATTGATTTTGGAGTTATTTATCAAGGTTATGTTTCAGATATGACAAGAACTTTATGGGTAGGAAATAAAGTTGATAGTGAGTTTAAAAAGATTTATAAATTAGTTTTAGAAGCACAAGAAAGAGCTATAGAAAAATGTAAATTTGAAAAAAGAGTAAAAGCCAAAGAAGTAGATAAAGCAGCAAGAGATTATTTTAAAAAATTTGGTTATGAAAAGTATTTTATTCATAGCACTGGTCATGGTATAGGTATGGACATTCTTGAAGCACCTATCTTAAGTCCTTACTCTAAAGAAGTTTTGGAGGGAAATGAAGTTGTTACTATTGAGCCTGGAATTTATCTTGAAGGAAAATTTGGTATTAGAATAGAAGATACGATTATAACTGGAAGAGGTGAAAATATTACTTCTTCTTCTAAAGAACTTCTTCGTTTATAATTAATTTAAATGGAAGAATTAATTCCTAAAATAGGTTTAGAGATCCATTTAGAACTTCAAACAAAAACTAAACTTTTCTGCCCTTGTAAAAACGATCCTGAAGAAACAGAACCTAATAGAAATATTTGTGAAATTTGTACAGGTCAGCCTGGAGTTTTGCCTGTTTTAAACAAACAAGCAGTTATTTATGCTTATTCATTAGCTAAAGCCTTAAAAATGAAAGTTAACTATAAAAGCGAGTTTGCGAGAAAAAATTATTTTTATCCTGACCTTCCTAAAAATTATCAAATTTCCCAATATGAATATCCTTTGGGAGAACAAGGGATTTTTTATTTGGTCAGAGAAAATTTAGAAAAAAAGGTAAGGATTAGAAGAATTCATCTTGAAGAAGATACTGGAAGAAATTTACATTTCGGAAATTATAGTTTAGTTGATTTTAATAGATCAGGTGTGCCTCTTATTGAAATTGTTACTGAACCAGATTTAAGATCAGCTGAAGAAGTAGAAATTTTTGCTGAAGAGCTTGTTCTTCTTATAAGACATTTAGGTATTTCTTCTGCAGATGCTGAAAAGGGACAAATAAGATTTGAAGCTAACGTTTCTTTAGCCCCTGGAGAAAGTTTAGGCACCAAAGTAGAAATTAAAAATATAAATAAAATTAAATCTCTAGTTGAAGCTGTTAAATATGAAATTGGAAGGCAAAAAGAATTAATTTTAAAAGGAGAAAAAATTGTACAAGAAACAAGAGGATATGATGAGAATAAAAAAATAACCTTTTCTCAAAGATGGAAGGAAGAAGCTGAAGATTATCGGTACTTTCCTGAACCTGATCTTCCTCCGCTTATTATTGATGAAGAGATTGAAAAAAATGCTCTTTACGTAGAAACGCCCGGAGAAATTAAAATGAGATTTAAAAAAGAATATGGCTTAGATTATAAATTTTCTCAAATTTTAGTTTTAGAAAAAGAAAGAGTTTATTTTTTTGAAGAAACTCTTTCAGAACTAAGAAAACTTTTAAGTGATCCCGATCTTAGTTTAAAACTTTTAATTAATTTCTTTATCAATGATTTTATAGGTTTTCTTGAAAAATATGGTTTAGAGATTAGAAGAGAAAATATTACACCCCATGAATTTGCTCATCTTCTTTATCTTTATAGTCAAAATAAAATTTCCTCAAAAATAGTTAAAGAAGCCTTAGAGTTAGGAATTAAAGGAGAAATGAAAGTTGAAGATGTTATTAAAGAAAAAGAAATGATTTCGGATGCTGAAGTTTTAGATAAAATTATTGAAGAAGTTATTAAAGAATTTCCGCAAAGCGTTGAAGATTATATAAAAGGTGAAGAAAAAGCTTTAGAATTTTTAATAGGTCAAGTTATGAAAAAAACAAAGGGAAGGGCAGAACCAAATCTAACTCGTCAAATTATTTTAGAAAAAATAAGCCATGCAAAGTGAAAATAAATTCTTAACCGTTCTCCAGTTTTTGGAGAACTATCTTTGAAACTCAAAAATTAGAGAAAGAATTAGAAGAACTTAAAAAAGAAACAGAAAAGCCAGATTTTTGGGAAAAGGAAAATTTTTCTGTTATTGAAAGAATCTCTTATCTAGAAAAACTTTTTAAAGATTTGGAGGAATTGAAAAAGACTTATGACTTAAAAGAATTTAAAAATAAACTGAAAGAATTTATAAAAAATTTCCTTCTTAAAGAAAAATATGATGATAAAAAATGTATCCTTTCTATTTATTCGGGTGTAGGAGGAAAAGACGCCGAAGATTGGGTAAGAATACTTGAAAGTATGTATGAAAAATTTTTTGAAAAAATGAATTGGGATTTCATTTGGCTTGATGAAGATAAAAACGAATATGGGGGCTATAAATATATAAGCTTTAGAATTGAAGAAGATTATTCTTACGGAATTTTAAAATGGGAAAATGGTGTTCATAGACTTGTAAGAATTTCTCCTTTTTCTGCTAAAGGTTTAAGACATACAAGTTTTGCTTATGTAGAGGTTTTACCTTTAATTGAAAAACCAGAGTTTAAAATAGAAGAAAAAGACATAGAAATCCAAACTTTTAGAGCCAGCGGTAGAGGTGGTCAGAATGTCAACAAAGTAGAAACAGCTGTGAGAGTTATTTATAAACCTTTAAATATTGTTGTTACCTGTCAAAACGAAAGATATCAGCATCGAAATAGAGAATTGGCGCTAAGTATTCTTTATTCAAAACTTCAAAAAATTTTAGAAGAAAAACATAAAAAAGAGTTAGAAGAAATAAAAGGAGAAAAAATTGAAATAGGGTGGGGAAATCAAATAAGGTCTTATATTTTTGATCCTTATAAACTTGTTAAAGATTTAAGAAGCAAAAAGGAAACTTCGAGGCTTGAAGAAGTTCTTGAAGGTAGATTAGATCTTATTCATCCTTTGGGAACTATTTTAGAAATTCTTATGTTAAAATAGAAACAATGATCGTTTTAAAAAATGTCACTAAAATTTTTCCACCTAATGTTGTTGCTTTAGATAATATAAGTTTTGAAATAAAAAGTGGTGAATTTGTTCTTATTATAGGAAGGAGTGGAGCAGGGAAAAGTACGGTTTTAAGACTTATTAATAAAGAAATTGATCCTACTAAAGGAGAAATTTTTTATAAAAATTTTAAAATAACCAAAATCTCCTCAAAGAAAAAAAGGGAATTAAGAAGAAAGATCATTACTATTTTTCAGGATTTTAAACTTTTAAACAAAAAGACAGTTTTTGAAAATCTTAGTCTGCCTTTGGAAATTTTAGGTAAAAGTAAAAAAGAAATTGAGAAAGAAGTTTTAAATATAGCTCAAAAATTAAAAATTGAAAATAAGTTAAACCAAAGGGCAGAAACTCTTTCAGGAGGTGAAAAACAAAAGGTTTGTTTAGCAAGAGGTCTTTTATATAATCCTGAAGTTATTTTGGCAGATGAACCTACAGGTAATTTAGATCCTTTAAGTACCCACGAAATTTTAGAAATCTTAAAATCATTAAATAAAGAAGGAATAACGATTATTTTTGCCACCCATAACAAGGAAATTGTCAATTCATTAAAAACAAGAGTGATTACTTTAGATAATGGTCGTTTAGTAAGAGATGAAAATCCTGGAAGCTATTCAATTTTTTAATTTTGACTAAAAATGAGGAGTTTCTTTTATCTTATTAAAAGAAGTTTTTCAAAAAGCTTTAACATTTTTTTAGAGGAAGGCTCGCTTACTTTTGTTAACTTGTTTACTATTATTTTAGTTTCTTTAACTCTTTGGAGTGCAGTTTACATTTTTTATTTCTCGGAAAGCTTAAAAACTTATCTTCAAAATCGTTTAGACTTTTCAATTTATTTTAAAGAAGGAACAAGTAGAGAAGAAATTGAGAAAATTCAAAAAATTTTATATAACTTTCCTGGAGTAAAAGAAGTTAATTTAGTTACTCAAGAAATGGCTTTTGAGAAATTAAAAAAGGAATCAAAAACAAATCCTATTATTGAAAGAGCTTTAACTGAACTGAAATCAAATCCTTTGGTTGACTATTTAGTTGTTAAAGCAGAAAATAGCGAAATCTATCCAAAAATTAGTGATTATCTTTTAAAGTCTCCTTACAGCGGAAAAATTGATTATTTAAGTTATTTCGAAAATAGAAAGATAATTGAAAGGGCTATAAGTTTTACAAATAATTTAAAAATCATTGTTTTAGGTATTCTTATCGTAGTTCTTCTTTTTTCTTTCTTTATCACTTTTAATACCCTTTACATTTCTTTTTATTCTCTAAAAGAAGAAATTGAAATTTTACAACTTTTAGGTGCTAGCAATTCTTTTATTAGGCTTCCTTTTATTTTTTACTCCTTGCTTTTTTCAGTCATCGGCTATATTTTTTCTTTGGGGATTGTGGTTTTATTTTTAGAAAAAACAAAAAACTTTTGGTCGATGGTTATTCCTAATTTTTCTCCTTATTACTTTACTTTAGAAAATTTTTTTAACTTGAATTTTTTAATTTTAGGCTTTATAATTTTAATAAATACCTTAAGCAGTTTTTTTATTTTACAAAAATATTTTAAACTATGAAGGAAAATCTTATAAAAAAGATTAAAAAAGAAAGAACATTAGTCCTTATTAAACCTGATGGTGTTGAAAGAAAATTGGTTGGAGAAATAATTTCAAGATTTGAAAGAGCAGGTTTAAGAATAGTAGGTTTAGGTATTGTAAAGCCAAGTAGAAAACTTATTGATAAACATTATCCTAAAACAAGAGAATGGATTGAAAATTTGGGAAATAACACGTTAAAAACAGCAGAAGAACTAAAAATTAAAGTTGATTTAAAAAAAGATTATGGTGTGAGTAACGTTTATGAACTTGGTCTTAAAGTAAGAGAATGGTTGATAAATTATGTAAGCTCTGGTCCTGTAGTTAAAATTGCCTTAGAAGGACCACATGCTATTCAAATTGTAAGAAAACTTGCAGGAAAAACAGTGCCCCTATTTGCAGAGCCAGGAACAATCAGAGGTGATTTTTCTACAGATTCAGCTATTTTAGCTAATTTAGAGTTAAGAGGTGTTTATAATTTAATTCATGCTTCAGGTAATGAAAAGGAAGCAGAATATGAACTAAAGCTTTGGTTTAGAAAGGACGAATTAATCGATTAAAAAAATGGTTGTACCCACTAAAAAACTTTCAAGATCAAGATATAGAAAAAGAAGATATCAAAAAGAGAAAGCTAAAGCCCTTCAACTTCAGAAATGTAAAAATTGCGGTGCTTTAAAACCATCGCATCGAATTTGTCCTGAGTGCGGTTTTTATAGAGGCAAAGTTTATTTCACACCTCAAGCTAAAAAAGAAAAGGAATAAATGGCTACAAGACATCTTTCAAGGATTATTGTTTTGCAAACCCTTTACGAATGGAGTTTTTGGGGATATCCTGAAGGCAAATGGCAAGAGATTTTCGAAAGAAATTTAAAAGAATTTGGCCAGGATATAGACGAACCTGATTTTCCAAGAAAACTTATAGAAGGGATTGTTAAAAATTTAGATTTTATTGATGAAATAATTAAAAAATCATCTAAAAATTGGCCATTTGAACATATTCCTTTAATGGAAAAAAACATTTTAAGAATTGCTATCTACGAAATTTATTTTCAAGACAAAAATGAAGTGCCTATAAAAGTAGCTATTAATGAAGCTATTGAGCTTGCTAAAAATTTTATTACTGAAGCTTCAGCAAAATTTATAAATGGGGTTTTAGGAACTGTTTATGAAAATTACTTAACTGAGCAAAATGCCAAAGAAAGTCTTAAAAATTAAAGAAATTGAAAAAATATTCAACATTAAAATAAAAAATAAAGATATTTGGCTTTCTGCAGTTATTCATAAGTCTTGGCTTTTTTATCACCATCTTACTAACCTACCTAATAATGAAAAGTTAGAATTTATTGGTGATGCTATTTTACAAATGATTGTTAGTCTTTATCTTTATGAAAATTTCAAAGATTTAGATGAGGGCAAGCTTTCCCTTATCAGAGCTAATCTTGTAAATAGACATCGTTTAGGAGAAATTGCTTTAAAACTTAATTTAGATAGAATCATTAACATTTCACCTGTTTTAGATAAAAAAGGAAAATTAACTGTCTTAGGAGATTCTTTAGAGGCTATTATTGGCGCTCTTTATTTAGATCAAGGAGAAGAAAAGGCAAGGGAATTTATTTATGAGCATATTCTAAAGGACGCCGCAGAGGTTATTAAAAAAGGAGAAATTAAAGATCCAAAAACTTATTTTCAAGAAATTATTCAAAAAAAATATGGTATTTTGCCAGAATATAAAATTACAGAAGTTTCGGGTCCGCCTCATCAAAGAAAATTTAAGGTTGCTCTTTATCTTAAGGATGTTAAAATTTCTGAAGGGCAAGGAACATCCAAACAAGAAGCAGAATTTGATGCTGCTCTTAAGGCTATAGAAAAATTTATGAATTCAAATTAAACTCCATATTTCTTTCTAATTTCTTCTTCTTTTTCTTTTTCAATCTTTTTTATCTTTTCTTCTCCTTCTTCTGCTAATTTTTTAAGCTCTTCATCACTTAAATTTTTAAGCTCACTTGCTCTTTGAATTAAATATTCTCTTTCATTTCTTTTTGGATCTTCAATAACTTCATCTAAAAGAATTTTTAAAATATAACCAACTTTTGGTCCTTGGGGTACTCCTAAATTTAAAATATCATAAC
This sequence comes from Thermodesulfobacteriota bacterium, assembly GCA_030578315.1. GTDB lineage: Bacteria > Desulfobacterota > Thermodesulfobacteria > Thermodesulfobacteriales > Thermodesulfobacteriaceae > Thermodesulfobacterium. The sequence goes on from JAUQQL010000009.1 coordinate 6,957, forward strand.
CATTTATTTTAAGCATTTTAGGAGAAATAGGCTCTAACTTTACTTTTTCAATAAGAAACTTTAAATATCTAAGTCTATAAGGATGAGCTTTAGGAACACCAGAACCAATGCGATCAGCTTCTCTTAGTTTAAAAAGATCATCTAGATTTTCTTCACCAACTCGTCTAACAAATCTTCTAACGGCTGCTGGAGTGACTTTATCAATTTCAAGATAAAACATATGATGCCTAACTAAATGAGTAACTTTTTTAACTATTTCTTTAGGATATCTAAATCTCTCTAAAATTTTTTTAACTATTTTAGCACCAACAATTTCATGATTATAAAAAGTAGCTTCTGGCCCTTCGCCTTGTTTAGTTAATGGCTTGCCAATATCATGAAATAATGCTGAAAGTCTTAAATGTAAAGGAAAATTTTTTTTAACTGCATATTCTAAAGATTTTAAAGAATGTGTATAAACGTCATACTTGTGGTGTTTATTCTGACTAACTCCATAACCTCTTTCAAGTTCAGGTAAAATTTCTCTAAGAAGTCCTGATTCTCTCAAAAGTTCAATTCCTCGAACTGCATTTTCGCTCATAATAATTCTATTAAACTCATCTCTAATTCTTTCATAAGCAATATAATTTATAAGCTCCTTATTTTTTTGAATAGCTAAAAAGGTTTTTTCTTCAATTTCAAAATTTAACTCACAAGCAAGTCTTATAGCTCTCATCATTCTTAAAGCATCTTCATAAAATCTTTCTTCAGGATTCCCCACAGCTTTTATTTTTTTCTCTTCAAGATCTTTTAAACCTCCAAAATAGTCAATAATATTTCCTTCAAAATCAAGAGCTAAAGCATTAATAGTAAAATCTCTTCTTTTAAGATCATCTTCAAGTTTTTCTGCAAAAATAACTTCTTCAGGATGTCTAAAATCTAAATATCTTCCTTCAATTCTAAAAGTAGTCACTTCAATTACTTTTAAGCTTTCTTCTGTTGAACCTGTTTTTACACCTACAGTGCCAAATCTATTTTCATAAAAAGCAGAATCTCCAAAAATTTTTAAAATTTCTTCTGGTTTAGCATTAGTAGTAATATCCCAATCTTTAGGTTTTCTTTTAAGTAAAATATCTCTAACGCAGCCACCAACAAGATAAGCAGAATATCCATTATCTAAAATTTTTTTCCATATAGACAAAACTTCATGAGGTAGGGAAGAGATATTTATTTTTTTCATCAAGTATTTTAAGCGGTGGACGGGATTCGAACCCGCGACCTCCACCTTGGGAAGGTGGCGTTCTACCACTGAACTACCACCGCCAAATTTAATAAAAAGATCTTGTATTTAAATTATAAAATATATTGACAAAAAAATTTTTTTAATTTAAAATGGCAAATAGTCACCACTAAAAAAGAAAGGAGGTGCAGGAGAAAAGAAAAAAAGAAAAAATAAAAAACCAGGCCTAGCCTGGGGGCGTAGCGGCGGCGCGGGGGAGGCTGGCCGCCAACAGCCTCCTCCGCCCAGAGGAACGAGAAAGGATTTTAAAAATATTTTTTTTAAAAATAATAAAAATTTTTAAATTTTTTTTTAAAAAATATTGTATTGACAAAAAAATTTTTTTATTGTAAAATTATAAACAGAAACTCTACGGAGGTGGAACAGAGATGGGAAATAAAAATACAGATTTTGAATTGAAGGTCTTCAAATGGATTTTTCGCTTTTTTGCCGTTGCCGCCATTCTGTGGGCGGCAACAGCCGAGATAATGCCGGTACACAAAATCGCCATTGCGGCGGTGGCTCTGATAATATGGGCCGCCGCCGAACTGGTATGAGGTTAAGGGACCGGGGTACACCTTGTATCCCGGTCCCTTCTCGCTTTTAGGCTAATAATTTTTTTATAATGATTACTATGAAAAAATGGATAGGGAAAAATTTGGTTTTAGATATTTATAATATTGAAGGGGATTTTTTAAAAAATAGGGAAAAGCTTATTAATTTTTTAAATTTTTTAATGAAATCTTTGAATTTAGAACCATTTGGAAAACCTTTAATTAAAAAAATTAAAACTCCTAAATATCCTTATTTTGGTTTTTCTATAGTCCAGATAATCACTGAAAGCCATATTTCTTTACATACCTGGCCAGAGTATAATTATTTAGCTCTTGATATTTTCTCTTGTAAAAATTTTGATGAAAATAAAGCGATTGAGAAAATTAAAAAATACTTCAAAAATGAGGTAAAAATAAAATTTAAGAAAATTGAAAGGTATATATTTTAGGTTCGCAAAAGAATTATTTTACGAACTTAAAATATTTGCTCTTTACTCAGATTGAGGACGTGGAATAGGAATAGGATTATATGTCCCCGTAGGCATTAAAATAACACCATCTGAAGGAAGTGGTTTTATATCAGGTTCTTTCTCCCTAAGACTTGAAATTAAATTAACAAGAAGATTAGGAACAAAATAAGAAATAGCTAAAAAAACAAGACCTAAACTTATAAAAAATATCATTTTATTTGCTTCTTGGACTTGAGGACTTTTAGTTAAAATATATTTCAAAGCGCCTAAATAAAGAAAAATCACACTAACACCCAGGAAAAAAGCTGTAAAAAGAAATTTCAAAAAGTTTTGCAAAACGTCACTTAAGGTTATTGAAGTAGTTACTATTTGTGCTTCCAACATTTCACTTTAAAATTTTAACATAGAAGAGATTAGTTTTAAAATTTTTTTAATGGATATTTTGAATTTAAAAAAAGTTTACCTTATAGGAATAAAAGGTGTTGGCGTTTGTGCTTTAGCAAAAATTTTAAAAGATTTAGGCATAAAAGTTGTCGGCTCAGATACTGAAGAAAAGTTCTTTACTGATGAGGTTTTAAAAAAAGAAAAAATTAAGTATTACGAGGGTTTTAATGAGAAAAATTTAGAAAGAGAACTTCCCTTATCTTTAGTTGTTTCTTCGGTAGCCTATCTTCTTCCCTCCTCTAAAAATCCTGAAGTTGAATATGCTAAAAAATTAAATTTACCTATTTATTCTTATCCTGAAGCCTTAGCGAAAATTTTTAATGAATCTTTTGGTATTGCTGTTTGTGGCTCTCATGGAAAAAGTTCAACAACAGCAGTTTTAGGAAAAATTTTAAAAGATTTAGATTTAGAGCCAACAGTTCTCGTGGGCTCTGAAGTTATGGAATGGAAAAGTAATTCTTTGGTTGGTAAAAATTTTCTTAAAAAAATAAAATTTATGAAAGAAAATTTAGAAAATCTTAAAGATTTAAACTGGATTAAAAAAAATTTAAGTAATTTACCTCTTTTTGTTATTGAAGCTGATGAATATCGTTCTGCTTTTTTAAACTATTTTCCTCGAGTTATTATTCTTACTAATATTGATCTTGATCATCCAGATTATTTTAAAAATAAAAAAGAATATAAGGAGGTTTATTTAAAATTCATTAAAAACCTTCAAGAGCCTAAAATTCTTATCACCCACCCTGATTTTCCTTCGCAGAAAAATGTTATCCATATCAAAGCAAAAAAATCAAAAAAGAAACTCCCCTTCCCTATTCCTGGAAGACATTTTCAAAAAAATCTTCAGCTTTTAAATGCTTTTAGAAAATTTTTTTCTCTTCCCTACTCTTCTTTTTTGAAATCTTTAAAAAATTATAAAGGAATAAAAAGGAGATTTGAGATAATAAAAAAAGAAAAAAATTTAGTTTTTATTGATGATTATGCTCATCATCCAACAGAGATTTTAAGTTTTTATACGAGCTTAAAAGAAAAATTTTCTAATTTTAAAAAAATTATTGTTTTTCAGCCTCATACCTTCACACGAACTCATTTTCTTTTTAATGAATTTTTAAAAGTTTTTAAAAAAATAAAAAAAGATAAGAGTGTTGAAATTATAATATTTAAAACTTTCCCTTCTGCTAGAGAAAAAGATCTTATAAAAAAGATTAAAAATTTAAAGAGAGAAAGGGATTTGGCTATTAAATTAAGTTTAAATTATTTTGGAAATTTGAATAGTTTACTTTCTTATTTAAAATCAAAAATAAATTCTGAAAAAAAACTACTTATTGCTTCTGTAGGCGCAGGAGATATTTATAAAATTTTCGAAAATTTACCTTAAAATTAAAATTATGATAGAAATAAAAATACCAAAACCAGGTACAGAAAAATTTATAAAAAGATTTGAGACTGAACACGCTCCTCATATAGAAAGAGGTCTTAGTCCTGAAGAAGCTAAAGAAAAAATAAAATTGAGCCTTGAAAGGATTAGGAAAGAAGTGGAAAGTACACCTGAATTTAAGTCTGAAGTTACTTATCATGGTTTTTCAAATACTTTAAGTGATATTTCTAATATTTTAGCCCAAGCAGTTCAAATAGCTCTTGAAGAAGGAGTTGATGCGGCAGTAAGATTTATTCTCTCAACAGGCAATCCTCATTTAATTGATATGCTCCATGATATTTTAATTGAACATTTTTTTGAGACTTTAGTTCAAAGCGGTAAAATTAAATTAATAAAATGAACGAAATAAACTATTTTCTTTTAGGTGTTTTAACTACTTTAGGGTTTGTAATTATCTTTTTAAGTTTTTGGCTTATTAAAAGAATTGCGGAAAAGAAAAAATTAAACTTAGCATTTAATTATGTCCTTTTACTTATAGAAATACCTAATTATTCTCTAACACAAATTTCTTCTCAAGAACCAAAACTCAAAATTATCGAAGAGGTTAGTAATTTTGAAAATTTTTTAGCTACTTTAACAAAAGTTAAGTATCCGGTTGTTTTTGAAGTTGCTTTGCCTCATGTAGGTGAGGAAATTTTCTTTTTCGTAGCTGTTTCTCGAAAAGATTTGGAATATGTTAAAAAAGCAATAAAGTCTTTTTGGCCTGGTTCAGAAACTGTACTTTATAAAACTGACTATAATGTTTTCAATCCTGACGGTTATTCTTTAGCTTCCTATGTAAAATTAAAAAATCATTATTATATGCCACTTAAAACATATACGCAAATCGCTCAAAGTAATATTGATCCTTTTGATGCTTTTCTTGGTGCTTATAATAAACTTTCAAGAGTTGGTGAAGGGCTCGCTTATCAACTTATTCTTAAACCAGTTTCTTCTTCTGTAAATAAAGCTATTTTCGAAAAAGTCAAAGCCTTAAGAGAAGGTAAAAAATTGGAAGAGGTGATGAAAGGAACTGGCTGGGGAGAAACATTTAAAGAAGCTATGAAAACTCTTGTTTCTCCAAAATCTATTGGTGAATCTCTTTCACCTCTTTATTCCTCAAAAACTCCTGAAGCAAAAGAAAAAGAAGAACAAACTAAACCAAAACCTATAGAAGAAATAACTATTAAACTTTTAGAACAAAAAGCTACAAAACCTCTTTTTAAAACTAATATCAGAATCGTTGCTTCTTCTAATGATGATATTTCTTGTGAAAGAATTTTAACTTCTTTTGAAAGTGCTTTGATGCAATTTAATAATCCTCCTTTCAATGAATTTTCTATTATCAGGCCTAAAAAAAATAAACTCAAAAAACTTCTTTATGAATTTTCTTTTAGATTTTTTAATGATAAAGAAGCTGTTATTTTAAACACGGAAGAAATTGCTTCTCTTTTCCACTTCCCTATCTCTTATAATAAAAATCCTTTAATTCACTTCTTAAAAGCTCGGGGAGCACCACCTCCTCCTAATTTACCTAAAGAAGGAATTATTTTAGGTAAAAATAGTTATGAAGGTATTGAAACTTTAGTAAGAATTAAAAGAGATGATCGAAGAAGACATATGTATATTATTGGACAAACAGGTACTGGTAAAACAACTCTTTTAAAAAATATGGTTGAACAAGATATTAAAAATGGTGAAGGTGTATGTTTTATAGATCCTCACGGAGATGTTGCTCAAGAAATTTTAGGTTTAATTCCTAAAGAAAGATTTGAAGATGTAATTTATTTCAATCCTACTGATACACGAAGGCCTATAGGTTTTAATATTTTGGAATATGATAAAAGAAGACCTGAAGATAAAACTAGGATTATTAACAGCTTAATTGAAATTATTGGAAAAATTTATAACTTAGAAATGACAGGTGGACCTCTTTTTGAACAGTATTTAAGAAATTCCCTTCTTCTTTTGATGGATGATCCTGATTGGGGACATACTCTTCTTGATGTTTCGCGTGTTTTTGTAGATGATAGGTTTAGAGAAGATCTTCTTTCTAAGTGTAAAAACTATCCTGTAGTTGAGTTCTGGCGCGAACAAGCACCAAGAGCGCAAAGAGAACTTTCTATGGATGAAATGATTACTTGGGTTACTTCTAAATTAAATCCTTTTACCACTAATGACTATATAAGACCAATTATTTGTCAGCCTAAATCAACTATTGATTTTAGAGATATTATGGATAATAGAAAGATATTTATTGCTAATTTATCTAAAGGAGTTTTAGGAGAAACAAGTGCTTATATTATGGGAATGCTTTTAATTACAAAAATTTTGATTGCTGCTTTTGCCCGTGGAGAAGTGCCAGAAAGTGAAAGAAAAGATTTTTATCTTTATATTGATGAGTTTCAAAATTTCGCTTTCAAAGGAGTAGCCAGCATTTTAGCTGAAGCTAGAAAATATAGACTTAATATGATTTTTGCTCATCAATATATTAAGCAAGTACCTGAAGATATTATTAATGCTGTCTTTGGTAATGTAGGTACAATTATTTCTTTTCGTATCGGGCCTGAAGATGCTGAATTTTTAGAGAAAAAATTTGCCCCCACCTTTTCCAAATTTGATTTTGTTAATATTCCTAACTATAATGCTTATATCAGCCTTCTTATTGACGGTTATCCATCAAGGCCATTTAATCTTCAAACGCTTCCACCTAACAAACCAAACTTAGAAGTTATTTCTTATTTAGCTGAACTTACTAACTTAAAATACGGCACTCCTAAAGAAGAAATCGATAAATTCTTAGAAGAAAAATATGGTTACGTACTTTAATTTAATTATTTTAATTTTTTTAGCTCTGATATCTTTTGGTTTTTTTTATCTTCTTAAAGAAATTAAAAGTTTGAAGGAAAAAAAGGAAGAAAACTACGAAGAGAAAATTTTAAATTTCTTCCAATCTTTAGAAATTGGCATTTTAGATAAATTTAACATTTTAAAAGAAGAGCTTAACAAAAAATTTACAGAATCTTTAGAAAGAGAGAAAAAACTTTTGGAAACAGGAAGTAAGCTTGAAGAAATTGCTAGAAATCTTTCTGTAAGCCTTGAAGAAACAAAAGAAATTAAAAATATCTTAAGTGGTCCAAAAACAAGAGGACATTTTGGAGAAATTATGATAGAAGAAATTTTAAGACATTTACCTTCAAATTATTATGAAAAACAATATAAATTAGGACTTGATATTGTTGACTATGTGATTAAGTTTAATGAAAAAATAATCCCCATCGATGCTAAGTTCCCTTATTTTAAATCGCCTGAAAATTTAAGCGATGAAGAGAAAAAACAAAGAAAAAAAGAAATCATAAATAATCTTAAAAGTAAAATTGATTCGGTAGCTAAAAAATATATTCAACCATATAGAAATTATGTAGACTTTGCTATTATTTATCTTGCTAATGAAGGCGTTTATTATGAACTTTTAAGCGATAAAGATTATGAAGAAATTTGGAGTTTAGCTAAAGAAAGAAATATTATTTTAACTTCACCAAAAAATTTTGAAATTCTTATCTCTTCCCTGCTCCTTGTTTTAAAGAAACAAGAAATCGCACAAAATCTAAATTATATTTTAGATGAGCTCTCTCAAATAGAAAAGGATTTAAAAACTTTAGAAGAAACATTTGAAAAAGCCTTTACACAGTTAAATAACAGTTTCAAAAATCTAAATGAATTTTCAAGAGCTTTGATGAGATTTTCCCTTTCTCTTAGAAATCTTTTAAACTTAAAAAATAAAGAAATTAAAATTAAAGAAAGGTCGCTTATTTAGATTTTAAATATCAAAAATGAGAATAGCTATTAATGGTTTTGGAAGAATTGGTCGAATCTTTTTCAGACAAGCTTTTGGTAAACCAAATTTTGAAATCGTCGCTATTAATGATCTTTCAGACACACAAAATTTAGCTTACCTTTTAAAATACGATACAGTATATGGAAGATATGAAAAAAATGTTGAAGCTAAGGAAAACAAATTAATAGTCGATGGAAAAGAAATTTTAATTTTTAAAGAAACTGATCCTTCTAAGCTTCCCTGGAAAGATCTTGATATTGATGTTGTTATTGAAGCTACAGGCGTTTTTACTGAATATGAAAAAGCTAAAGCACATTTGCTTGCTGGTGCTAAAAGAGTTGTTATTACTGCACCTACAAAAGATGAAGTCACACCAACTTTTACTCCTGGTCTTGAAGATTTAGGAAGAATTTTTTCTCTTGGCGAAGGAGGGCTTATTACTTCCAACGCTTCATGTACAACAAATTCTGTTAATCCTGTTTTAGAAATAATTAATAGAAGAATAGGAATAAAAAAAGCTATTTTAACAACTATACATGCTTACACCAATACTCAAAGTTTAGTTGATAGCGTTGTTAAAGGTCATGATTTTAGAAGAGGAAGAGCTGGTGCTCAAAATATTGTTCCTTCAACAACTGGGGCTGCTGAAGCAACCTCAAGAGTTCTTCCAGAAATGAAAGGAAAATTTGATGGTATTTCTATTAGGGTTCCTGTGATTACCGTTTCCTTATCCGACATAACTATCTTAACTCAAAGGCCAACAAGTGTAGAAGAAATAAATAATATCTTTAAAGAGGAAGCAAATTCATCAAGATGGAAAGAAATTATAAAAGTTGTCGAAGAACCTGTTGTTTCTTCAGATATTATAGGAGAACCTTATGGAGCTGTAATTGATTTAACCTTAACAAAAGTTGTCGATGGAGATTTGGTTAAAGTTTTTTCCTGGTATGATAATGAATGGGGTTATTGTGCAATGTTAATTAAACACATAGAAAAATTATTTTCTTGATTTCTTTTTAATTTTCTTAATACCACGATTTTGAACCTTTCCTTCAAGCCTGGGTGGTTTTCTTGGTGGATAAGGTGTTTTCAGTTTCATAAAAAGTTTATCTTACAGTACAAATTGTTTCATCAAGTTCTGCTGATGGTGCACATACAGTTATTCTTCCAGAAGAAGTTTCATATCTTAAAGTATAACCAGTAGTTGTTGAATTAGCTGGCAAAGATGGATCTACAGGTAATTTTGGCAAAATGTTTGGCACTAAACAGGAAAGATTAATTTGTGTATTGTCTGCTTCAGCTACAGAAACAATAGTAGCTGTTGATGCTGGTAAAGAGGTTGCATAATAAACGCTAGTAGTACAATTCCATCTTCCTTGATTTTCTGTCATATTTTGAACAATACCGCTTAGAATAGCAGCAACGTCTGTAGTTCTTTGGGTATTTCTTGCTTTAGCAAACTGACGACCTGGGTTGATAGCAACTATTATAGCTCCGGCCAAAAGAACGATTATACCGATAACAAGAAGTATTTCTATTAAGGTAAAAGCTTTTCTTCTTTTCATTGTTTATTTTTTAATTTAATTTATTTTTAATTCGACCAAGCTTTATTAGACATTATTATATAAACAATTTTTAAAAAATCAAAATAATTTCTGTGGAAAAATCAAAATTCTTTCCATTTCAAGATTTCATAAAATTCTGAAGCTAAAGGAAAGTATGGAGGTGGAAAATACAAATTATCAGCATTATAAGTAATTTCTCTTAATCTATAACCAGAACTCCAATTCCCTTGAGGATCAACCCAACTAAAACCATATCTTTTCCTCGTAATTAAACTCCCATAAATTGTTATTTTTTCTCTTTTATATTCAGGACCGCAACCTGAAGAATAATAATGCCTGCCTATCCTTCCTTTTTGGGCTACTAAAACACCGTCAATTCTTAAAATATCTGAACTTTTAAGACCAATCAAAATATTTCTTTGAGCAATCAAACCAATAGAATCTCTACCATCATAGTTTGTATATTTTAAATCACTATTTATAATGATATTTGTCATTTGTGCTGAATTTTCTGGAAATTTTGCTGAAGCAATTAAAATTTTTTTGTTATTTATTTGTCCGCTAACCCAAACATTATCTTCAACAAAAATAATACCATTTTGAGGGTAATCATAGGTTCTTAAAAAGCTTTTTTGACTGATGCTCCAAGAGCTTAATGAATATCTTTCACCGCCGTTAGGATCTGTATAAGGATCAGAAATATTGCAAGAAGGAATTTTAACAATTCTTCTAACTAAATAAACATCTATCTTACCATCTGGTCTAATAATAAGTTCATAACCATAATTATTGACACCGCTAAAATCTAAATAAATACCATTTTGCTGAGCTAAGGTTTTATAATAAGCTAAATCTTGAGAAATACCAGCAAAATCTTGTAAAGGAACGCCTACTAATCTTCCTGCTTTGAAAACATCAGGTCTTAAAGGAAGCTCATTGGGATCTGGATTTCTTGGAGGACAAGGATCAACAGGATTTACATGAGTATGAACAGCCCATTCTTCACAACCTGTATGATCAGGATCTTGATAAGTTAAAATAGATGATTTTATTAAGTTATAAGCTGTGCCATCAAATCTTATTCCTTTATTAGAATGAACTTCACCATAAACAACTGTTCCTTCACCAAATCTTATATTATCATCAACAAGAACAGAGTACTTTGCTAAAGATGGTCTTCCTAAAAGAGCTTCTACTTTTTTGCTTACTTTGCTATTTACTAATTTTCCTAAAGAAATAATTTTAACTAAAGAAAATCCTTCTTCTGGCGGAGAAATATTTAATTCAAATTCTCCTATTTTTTCTCCTAAGCGATTATAAAAATCATGTTTATAAGGTCCTGACCGACCAGTACCATCAGTAAAATCTCTTGGAAAATGATTTAAGTACCATCTATAGTATTCAATCCCTGATTCAGCGATATTTAAAGCTAATATTTTATAGACCTCTTTTTCTATAAAACTTAAATATGTTTGAAGCCACAAAATTGATCCTGAAAAAATAAGCAAAGTTAAAGTAAGATAAAAAAGAATATAAAAAACTATTTGTGCCTTTTGTTTCATTTTGTTCTTAAATTTCTTGGATTAATTATAATGCTATTTTCATAAAAGTTTCCTTTATTATCGATTCTAACTTTAACTTTAACCTCTATAAGTCTTATTTTAGCAATATCATAAGTTTCATTTAAATTAATATCATAGCCAACAAAAATTTTCTGAGGTAAAACAAGGTTTTTTAAAACTTTTTTAATCTTTTCTTCATTTTGATCATATCTTAAAGGATTTCCAGAAGGTTTAATTATACCCTTAAATAAATTGTCTCCATCTAAAAAGTATCTTACTCTTTCTATAAGACCATCCCCATCTAAATCGCTATAAAAAGTAATGGTTGTCGAAGTTATTTCTTCAAGAGGATAAGCTCCAACATTAGAAATTTCTATTGACTTAAGCTCCTTTTTTATTTCAGAAAGAAAAAGATCTGTTTCACCTAAAACTCCTAAGCCATAAGTAAGATAAAGATTGAGATTTGATAAATTAATTATCATCAAAATTAAAAAGAAAAGCACAAAAGAAATGATAAGCATGAAAAAGATAAGCTCTATTAAAGTAAATCCTTTTTTCATCTTGATCTTTTATAAATTATAAAAAGAAGAATTAATAAAAGAAGAAAAATGGGTAGAATTTTTGTTAAATTTTTCTGAGCTTTTAATTTATTTTGTTCTTTTTGACTTTTTTCCTTTAAAGTTTCTTCTTTTGCTTTTTCTAAAGATTCATTTTTTATTTCTTGTTTTTTATTTTTTTCTTCTGAAAGTGTTTCTTTTGATTTTGTAATTTCTTGAGAAGTTTTTTCTAAACTTTTTTCTAAAATTATACTTTCTGGTTTTTGATTTACTTCTACTTTACTTTCTTTCTTTTCTTGTATAAAAACATAAGGTTTTTCTAAAGTAGAAGTAACAGTCATTTTTGAAGAAGTAGAGTAAGTTTTTTCTGTTTCTGATTTATTTTCCAAGTTTTTGCTTTCCAAAATTTCAATCTTTGGAACTTCAAATTCTCCACTTAAAGAACTTAAATTATTCCAAAAATCTTGAGCTTCAAGTCTATAAGAATACTTAACGCCGCTTTCTACATCTATTTCAAAAAAGCATAATTTTTTAAGAGGAGGACAAGTTTCAAAATAATCAATATTAAAAGAAGAAACATTTTTAGAGATTTTGTTTTCATAAGAAAATCGATATTTAATTGGTTCATTGGCATTAAAGGAAACTTTAGCTTTTTTATTTTCGAGAATTTCAATTTTAAAATTTAAAATTTGTGGCGGTAAATTTTCTTTACCTTCATAAAAAGCTAATCTTAAAATTTTTCCTGAAGGCTCATCATTTACCAAAAGCTCTTCTACTCTATCAAAAATATAAGCTTTTTCTTCTGAACCTTGAAGAAGCTGTTCTTTATCTAGATAATAAAAATAAATAGTGCTAAAAACTTTTGGAGTAATAATGAGAAAATATTTTTTATTTGAAGAAATTCTTATATTTTCTCCTAAAGGAAAAAAGTATTCTTTACCCCAATGGGCATATTCAATCTGGGGAACTATAAAATCTTTTTCAAAAATAGTTTCGCCATCTTCACTAACAATTTTTAAATTAATCTCAGAAGAAGTTTCATTTTCTAATCTAAAACTAATAGCACTCAAATAATCATTAAAAAAATAAACTGGCTGTTTCAAGATTTTTGTACCCAACTTAAATTTAGTGTAACTCAAAGGAGAAACTTCAAAAAATTTATTAACCTCCTCTGCAAAAACTAAATTGAAAATTAAAAAACTAACGAGTAAGAATAATTTTTTCATGATAAAAATCTTCATCAGAAATATTTACCTCCTTTGAATAAAAGAAGTATCCTTCTTTAATAACTTCTAAAAGATATTCACCGGGATTTAAATTTTGGAAAAGATTTTCACCTAAAGAAAAGCAAGAAGAAGTAAAACTAATTTTAATTTTATCCAAAGATGGGGAAATTAAAGGATCACTAGTTTGCATATAAACTTTATATTTTAAAAATCTTTTATTTTGAAGAAAAGAAGGGATTTCGAATTCCTGAGTTTCAAAATAGGTATTTGGTGTTCCATCAGGACCAACAAAATTCCAAGTGGAATTATCATTATTTGAAGCCAGTTGAAATTTAATTAAGGTTCCTGGGGGTAAATTTCCTGACCAAGAAAATTTTTTATAAATTATACTTGAAGTTCCAAAATCTATTTCTTTGGAAATAAGCCATTCGGTAGAAGTAGAGTAAAAACCGCCTAAATCTTTAAGTCTTATTTCTCCAGGAAAAGTTTCTGGATCAATACCTGAACTTAAAGATGAATATTTACCTAAAGACCAGTCATCATCTATGTAAATTTCTTCGCCTGTTTTTTGTGTAGCTATTAAATTATTTCCTTTAAATAAATTTACCGTAGCTCCTTCAATTAAATTCCCTTCTTCATCAAAAACGGAAACTAAAAGATTTTTAGGATTATAACTTTTAAGCGTTAAAACGTAGCTATAAGTCATATTAGGCTTAACGTTAAAAGGATTTTCTAAATAAGGTAAAGAAGAGCCTAAAACATATCTTGGATCATTAATTTTTAAAAAGTAACTATCAAACTCGATGGTAAGCTCTTTTTCTCCATTTTCACCGGTAGTTGTTGTTATATCTGTTTTTGGCATAGGTGGATCAGTATTTATAAGCTTAAGCCCTTGAAGATTGAAAGAGACATTAGGAATTCCTCGACAAAAAATATCTTGAGTTCTTACTTTTAATTTGCTTAGAAGATCTATTTGAAAAGTAACTGTTGTCAGTTCTCCGCTTCTTACTGTTTGATGAGGCAAAAGAGGATTAGGATATTCTTCACCTTTCTGGTAAGTCTTTTCCGAAGAATAACCTTCTTTAGTCACAAAAATAGCATAAGCATTAATTCCTGGTGGAATATCTATAAGCCTTAACATACCCCAAACGTCTGTAACATCTTGAATAGTAAATTGTGGCTCATTTAAATAATCTACCTTTACGCGAGCTTCTTTAACTGGATTTCCTTTAGCATCAATGACTTGAATAAACATAGAACCATTCCTTGTTGTTGCTTCAACAGTTTTAGGTGCAATTAAAGCGGATAAGGTTTGCTTTTTTATTTTAAAAGGCGAATTTAAAATTTCACCTTCAATTTCTACTAATTTATAGTCTGCTGGAGCAGTATCTCGAGGAGTAGTAGTAATTGTGCCATCTTTAGGATCATCAATATTTCTTACATAAAAATTTATTTTTACCTCTAAACCGTTTTTACTTAAAATTTTTTCTTGAGGCAAAACACCTGGTGGCCAACCTCCTTGAATACCAATATCTTCATAATTTAAAACTCTAACTTTTTCCATTTCATCCTGAAGAAGAGAAAGAAGCTGAAGCGTCAATCTTCCTGAGGTGGTCACTCTACTTATGTTTTGAAAAATATTAAAAATAAAAAAAGAAATAAAGGCAATAATAAAAATTCCTAAAACTATTTCTATTAAAGTAAATCCTCTACTTTGTAAGCTTATTGGTGATTTCATAAATAGGTGTAATAACCGAAAGAGCTATAAAACCAACTACCGAAGCGATAACAACTAAAATGATTGGTTCCAAAAGATTAAGGAATCTTTCAAGTTCGATATCAATTTCTTCATCATAATTTTCTGCAAGATAAAAAAGAGTACTGACTAAATTTCCTGTTCTTTCACCAATAATGACCATCTGAATAAAATTATAAGGAAAGTATTTTTTCTTTTTATTTAAAAATTCACCCAAACTATGTCCTTTAAGAGTAAATTCTTTCGCTTCTAAAATAATTTTTTGATAAACAAGATTATTTAAGCTTTGGCCTGTAATTTCTAAAGCTTGAACAAAAGGAAGACCACTTTCTAAAAGAAGAGCTAAATTTCTTGAAAACTCAGAAAGGCTATATTTTTTAATCAAACCAGAAAAAGGGGGTAGATGAAGTAAAATTAAGTGAAAAAAATATTTGACTTTATAGAAACGCAAAAGAAAAGGAAGAGAAGTAAAAAAAATAGTAAGAGCTAAAAAAAAGTAAATTCCGTAATCTAAAAGAAATTGAGAAACTTTTAGAAAAATTTTTGTTGTTAAAGGAAGTTCAACGCCAAGATTTTCAAAAACAGGCAAAAGTTTTGGAAAAAGGAAATAAACGACAATAATAACCACAACAAGCATTGTTCCAATAATAAAAGCAGGATAAATAAAGGAAGTTATCATTTTACTTCTTAATTTTTCTATTTTTCTAAATTCAACAGCAATTCTTTCTAAGTTTTCAACTAATTTACCAGTATATTCGCCAACTTTAATTACGGAAATAAAAAAATTATCCAATTTACTAGAAAACTTTTCTAAAGAGTTAGCTAAAAATTGTCCCTTTTCTATGTCCTCGATAACATTTTCTAAAATGTATTTTAAAGAAGCAGAATGTGTGCTTTCTTTTAAAATAAGTAAAGCCTCTGAAAGATTAATACCACTTTTTAAAAGTAGAGCTAAATTTCTTGAAAAATTTATTTTATCTCCTAAGGTAATTCTAAAAATAAAAGGCTTCTTACTCATGGGTAACTCTCAAAACTTCTTCAATAGTAGTTATACCATTAATTACTTTTCTAATACCATCTTCAAGCATTGTCGTCATTCCTCTTTCAATAGCTTTTTCTTTTATTTCCGCTGAACTGCTTCTTTTTAAAATAAGTTCTCTAATTTCGTCATCGATAGTCAAAACTTCATAAACTCCTGTTCTTCCAAAATAACCTGTATTGTTACAATTTTTACAACCTTCGCCGTAAGAAACATTTTTAACATTTTTAAGTTCTAGTAAGGTTCTTTGAGGTAAAAGTTCTTTTAAAGATTCAATCTCTATTTCTTTTATTTGTCTTTCTTTCTTGCAATATTCGCATATTTTTCTAACCAATCTTTGACCAATAACAACATTAACTGTTGAAGCTATAAGATATGGTTCAACTCCAAGCTCTAAAAGTCTGACAACAGCACTTGGGGCATCGTTAGTATGTAAAGTTGAAAGAAGAAGATGCCCTGTTAAAGCAGCGTTAACTGCTACGGTAGCTGTGTCATCATCTCTTATTTCGCCAACCATAATAATATCTGGATCTTGTCTTAAAATAGCCCTTAAACCTTTACCAAAGGTAAGATTTGTTTGGGGGTTAACTTGAATCTGAGTTACTCCAGGTATAGCATACTCAACAGGATCTTCGATAGTAATAATATGAACTCCTTCAGTATTTAAAACATTTAAAATAGTATAAAGCATTGTCGTTTTGCCAGAACCAGTGGGTCCAGTAGCTAAAATCATTCCATAAGGACGCGAAATAGCTTTTTTAACTTCTTCTAAATCTCTTGGAGACAAACCTAAATTTTCTAAAGTAAATTTTTGTCCAGGACTTACTAAAAGCCTTAAAATAGCATTTTCCCCATAATAAGTAGGCATAATAGAAACTCTCACATCAAAGTAATTATTATCATCCAAAAAAAATCTGAATCTTCCATCTTGAGCTGCGAAATGTTCATCTATCCTTAAATTAGAGAGGATCTTTATTCTTGAAATAATTTCATCTCTCAGTTCAATGGGAATATTAAAAAAATTATGTGTAATGCCATCTATTCTATATCTCAAAACTAAAAATTTTTCTCTAGGCTGAAAATGAATATCTGAAGCTCTAAGATAATAACCTAAAAGGATAGAATTTTGAACAATATCAACTACAGAAGCAATTTCTAATGGTTTTTTAATTTCTTCTTCTATTTTTAATCTGATCTCTTCAATGGTGTTTGTCATTAAAATTCAGTGCCTTCTTCTAAGACTTCTCCTAAGACAATTTCTGGATTAGTAGCTGCCTTTTCTAAGTTTTCTATTAAGGTAGCAAAAAGATCTTCAAATTCTGTTGGTAATCTTTTTCTCTTGTAAGGATTAGCCCAAGAAATTATTTGTTGATAAACATAAGGATGCCATTTATCCATCTCTTTAAGCTTTTGAGCAATATCTCTTACCAAAGTATTAGCTTGAATGACTTTTTCTGCTCTTCCCTCTCTTGTCTTAATAGCATTTTCTAAAGGTTCATCTAAAAAGAAATCACATTTTTTTAAGATAGATTCAAAGGAGCTTCCCGAAAGTTTTTCTGCTTTTTCATAAGCTATTCCTAAAGTAACGTAATAAGCCTGCTCAATAGAATCAGCCATTTCTGGATCGGATTCTAACATTTGAGGATTTGTTTCCAAATATTGTCTATAAAGATTAATAGCCACATAAGATTTTTCTCTAATATTGAGTTCTTTTTCGATATTAAAGTTCATCATAAGCTGAGCCAGTCTTTCAGGCACTACAATAGCCGGAAGCTCTCTAATACCTAACTCTTTAGCTGCCAAGAACCTGTGTTGACCATCAATGATCATATAATTTTCATCTTTACTTTTCACGACTATAATAGGGACAATAAAACCTATCCTTTCTATAGAATTTACTAAGTGTTTAACGTGATAAGTGCTTGGTTTTCTTTGATGTCTAACCACATAAAGTTTTTCAACAGGAATCATCCTTATTTCCAAATCTTGATTATGATAAGGATCTTTAAATAAAGCAGGTAAACCTTTTACTTCTTCTTTTTTTCTTCTGGGGCTCATTTTTAGGTTATAATTTAAATTAATTTTAAGACCTTTAATTACAATTTATATTATACAATATAAAAAATAGAAAATGAAAAACGAAATTTTGCCAATTTACTATTTAGATATTTGCCCTATTGACAAAAAGACTTCTTCCTTAGAAGAAATATTAAATTATGGGATTTGTGAAAAAGATTTTCTTTTTTTCAAAAAAAGCCTTTGGGAAATTAAAGAAGAAAAATTAGATAGCAAATATTTAAAAGATTTTGCTGAAAATTATGAGGTTTATCAAAAGCTTAAATCCTACAAAGAGTTTTTCGAAAAAAATTTAGGTTTTCCTCCTTTTAAACTTAATCTTTATTGGGCTCAAAGAGTTTTAAAACATGAATCTTTTACTATTATCGCTCCTACAGGAATAGGAAAAACTACTTTTGGAGTTGCTATTTCACATTTTTTACCAGGAAAGGTTTACTATCTCGTACCTTCAAAAATTCTTTTAAATGAAATTGAAAGAAAACTAAATCTTATTAAATCAGAAAAGAAAATTTTAGTTATTAAAAAACCTCAAGATAAAGAAAAACTTTTAAATAATGAATTTGATATTTTAGTGACCACCTCAAATTTCTTACATAAAAATTTTGATCTTTTACCAAAAAATTTTTCTTTAGTTTTTATTGATGATGCTGATTCCCTTATAAGACAACCAAAAAATATTGATAAGGTTTTAAAATTAATTGGCGTTACAGAAGAAGAAATAAATAAAGCTTTAGAAATCATAGATAAAAAAAGAAGAGCTAAAAATAGAGATGATTATCAAGAGATAGAAAAACTTAATATTGATCAAAAGTCAAAAGGAATTATTATTGCCGCTTCAGCTACTTTGACACCAAAAACTAAAAGAATTCAACTTTTTAAAGAAATATTAAATTTTGAAATAGGTTCTTCTTCAACTTATTTAAGAAATATTGAAGAAGCTTACGTTTTAACAGAAAAAGAAAAGCTTTGGCAAGAATCTCTTTTTTGGATAAAAAAATTAGGAAGCGGCGGTTTTATTTTTCTAAGCGATGAATATACAAAAGAAGATTTAGAAAATTATGTGAAATTTTTAGAAGAAAACGGGGTGAAAGCTATTTCTTATGAAAAATTTAATCCTAAAAATGTTCAAAAATTTCTAAATGATGAAATAATAGCTGTTATTGGTTTTTCTAACATTAGAAATCCGCTTACCAGAGGGATTGATCTTCCTCAAAAAGTAAGATATGCTCTTTTTGTAGGAGTTCCTAAATTTATTATCTCTCTAAAGCTTTCCTACAGTCCTATGCAAATTTTCTTGATCTCTTTAACTTTAAGAGAATTTTTAGATGAAGAAAAAAAGAGTTTTGTTGATAAGAATTTGAGTTTTCTCAAAAAAATTTCTTATCTTAAGGAAGAAGATATTTTGGCTAATGAAAAATTAAAAGAAAGAATTGAACCTTTAAAGAAAATTTTTGAAGATTTAATTAAAGATGAAAGCTTTTTAAATAAAATTAGAGAACATCCTCGACTTGTTTTAGAAAAAAGAGAGGAAAATTTTTTTGTTATTGTTTCTGATGCTCGCGGTTATCTTCAGGCTTCTGGAAGAACTTCAAGACTTTTTCCTTTAGGTTTAACCAAAGGATTTTCTTTAATTCTTGTAGAAAATGAAAAAATTTTAAAACATTTGGAAGAAAAATTAAAAATTATCGGCTATCAAATCAAATTTAAAAATATAAAAGAAATAAATCTTGATGAAATTTTCAAAAAAATAGATGAAGACAGAGAAATAGTTAAAAAAGTTCTTCAAGGAAAAGAGGTGGAATTTAAAGACCCTATTGAAACTGCTTTGGTTATTGTTGAATCACCAACTAAAGCAAGAACTATTGCTAATTTTTTTGGTAGACCAGCGAGAAGAATAAGAAATGGATTAAACATTTATGAAATATCTTTAGGTAACTTACATCTTAACGTTTGCGCGACGATGGGGCATTTTGTTGATTTAGTTTATTCTAAAGGATATTATGGCGTTGAAGTAAAAGAAAATGAATTTTATCCTTATTTCCAATTTATAAAAATCTGTCAAAACTGCGGCAGACATTTAGACTTTACAGAAAATATTTGTCCTGTATGTGGTTCAGAGAGAATTTTTACTAAAAAGGAACTTATAGAAAATTTACAAAAATTAGCAGAAGAAGTAAATAAGATTTATTTAGCTACTGACCCAGATTCTGAAGGAGAAAAAATTGCTTTTGATCTTTTTTCTTATCTTTATCCTTACAATCAAAATATTCAAAGAATTGAACTTCATGAAATTACAAGAGAAGAATTTATTAGAAGAATAAAAGAAGTTCGTGAGATTAATTTAAATTTAGTTAAAGCACAGCTTGTAAGAAGAATAGCTGATAGATGGGTTGGGCTTTATTTAAGCGAAAAAATACAAAAACATTTTAAAAATCTCAATCTTTCTGCTGGAAGAGTACAAACACCTATTTTAGGTTGGATTTTAGAAAGAAAAGAAAGTGTTAAGGAAAAAATCTACAATTTAAATGTTATAAGTTCTGGCGGTAATTTTAACTTTACTTTAGAGGATAAAAATAAAGTAAATGAAATTAAAAAAGCATTTAAAGAAAATTCTCTCAAAATTAAAGTAGTGATTAAAAGTTTAGAAGAAAAAACTCAAAATCCGCCTCCTCCTTATGAAACCAATTCCCTTCTTCGTGATGCTTTCAATTTCTTTAAGTTTTCTGCAGAAACGACAATGAAATTAGCTCAAGATCTTTTTGAAAGAGGTTTAATTACTTACCATCGAACAGATTCTTTCTATATCTCTGATTTTGGTAAATTCGTCGCCAAAGAATACTTAGAAAAAATAAATAAAGAAAACCTTTACCAACCCAGAAGCTATGGAGAGCCTGGAACTCATGAAGGTATTAGGCCTACTAAACCTTTAGATGTTAATGATTTAATAGAAGAAATGGTAATTAGCGGAAGAAAAGATCTTACTTCAAATCATTTAAAGCTTTATGGTCTTATTTTAAATAGATTTATAGCTTCACAATCTAAAGAGGCACTTATTTCTAAAGCAAAGATAGAAGTCTTTTTAGGTGATCTCAAAAAAGAAGATGAGATTGTTTTAGAAATTAAGGATCCAGGTTATTTAGAGTTCTTTAAAAACCAAAGAGTAAATGAAGTAAAAGAAGGAGAATTTTTTGTTGATAACTTAAAAATTAAAAGAAGGCCAAAAGTTTTTTATTTTTCCCAAGGAGAACTTATCGAAGAAATGAAATCAAGAGGTTTAGGAAGACCATCTACTTATGCTACTTTTATTCAAACTCTTCTTGAAAGAAAATACGTTATTAACAAATCTGGTTATCTTATCCCTACTTCATGGGGCGAAAAAGTTTATAATTATGTTAGAGAAAAATATCCTCTTTACACTGATGAGAACTTTACTAAAATCTTAGAAAAAAATATGGATGAAATTGAAGAAGGTAAATTAAACTATAAAGAAATTCTAAAAGAAATTTTTAATAATCTTTTCAAAAATGCAGCTTCTTGATCTTCAGAGGAAAACAAAAATTATTTTAAGAAAGTTTTTAAAGCCAGAAGAATTTAAAGAAATAGAAAAAAAATTAAAATTTTTTTTAACCAAGGATGAATCTTTAGGCGATTATTCTACAAATCTTTTTTTTCTTTTAGAAAATCAAAACTCTCAAATCAAAGAAGCTCTTTTAGAAGAAATAAGAAAAAAATTTAAAAATTATTTTGAAAAAATAGAAATTGAATCTGGCTATTTAAATTTTTATTTAAGCGATTTTGTCCTTTTTAAAGATTTAAGAAATTTAATTAAAAAAAGAGAAAAGTTTTTTTATCGAAAAGGTAAAAAACAGAAAGTTATTTTTGATTATGTTTCTGCTAACCCAACAGGACCTCTTCATATAGGTAACATTAGACCGGCAGTTTTTGGTGATTTGCTTTCCAATTTTATGAAACTTTTAGGTTTTAAAGTCACCAAAGAATATTACGTTAATGACAGAGGCACGCAAATAGAAATTTTAGCTAAATCAGCTAAGGCTTTTTGTAATTTAATTCCTTTTGAAGAAAATTTTTATAAAGGTGAATATTTGGAAAAAATTAGTAATGAGTATAAAGAAAAAATTATTAAAGAAGACGATTTAGAAAAACTAGGTAAGTTTCTTGGTAATATTATTTTAGAAAGGATCATAAAAAAATCTTTAAAAAATTTAGGAACTACTTTTGACAATTTTTTCTTTGAAACTGATCTTTACAAAGATGAAAAATTCGTTCAAAAAATTCTTAAAATTTATGAAAAAAATGGACTTTTAGAAAAAAGGGGAAATGCTTTAATTTTATCTCTTACTAAAGTTGGAGAAACCAAAGATGAATATCTTATAAGAGATAATGGTAAACCAACTTATTTTTTATCGGATATTCTTTATCATGCTCATAAATTTTTTATAAGAAAATATAAGCTCCTTGTTGATATTTTTGGTGCTGATCATCACGATCATGTAAGAAGATTAAAAAAAGCTTTGGAAATTTTGGGTATAAAAGAAAAAAATTTAAAAATTATTATTTACCAGCACGTCCTCTTAAAAAAGGGTGATGAACTTGTCAAAATGTCTAAAAGAAAGGGCACTTATATTACTATTGATGATCTTTTAAGCCTTGTTCCCCGAGATATTGTTCGTTTTATGTTTTCTAGTATTACCCCAGAAGTAGTTTTAGGATTTGACCTTGAGTTAGCTAAGAAGGAAACAACAGAAAATCCTTATTGGTATGTAGAATATGCTTATGCAAGAATGAATAGCATTTTAGAAAAATTGAAAGAAATGAATTATCAAATAAAAATTAATATTGATCCTCAAAAAGCAGCAAGACATTTAATTAAAGATGAAGAAATAAAATCTTTAATGAGAAGCGTTCATAAATTTAATGATTTATCACAAATTATAGTTAAAGAATTTAAACCTAATTTATTTTATGAATTCCTTTTAGATTTTGCTAAAAAACTTCACCGTTTTTATGAAAATAAAAGAATTATTAAAGAAGAAATAGACAGAAGAGAAATCCTTTTCGTCAAAGTAATTTTAAATGTTTTAAGTTTTTGGCTTAAACTTATGAACGTAGAGCCTGTGAAAAAGATATGAAAGTTCTTGAGAAATCATAGCTATTATAAAACCGATGAGAAAACCAAAAAGAATGTCCAGTGGCCAATGAGAAAAGGAAAGTAAACTAAAAATTGCTATAAAGATGGAAATAACAAAAGAAAGAATAAAGTATTTTAAACTTAAATCTAAAAGAAGAAAAGAAAAGGAAAAGGAAAGAGCTGTGTGTCTTGAAGGAAAACTATCATTTTCTTCTAACCCTGGAAAATAATGAGAAATTGGTCTTACTTCAGGGAAATTTGTTTTTAAATAACTCACCAAAAAAAAGACAATAATAAAAGTTAAGAAAAACTTAAATAAAAAAAATAAACCAGACTCAACGTCTTCTTTTATTTTTCTAAAATTTAAATAAGCAATAAATAAAATTTGGATTAAAATTAAAATATCTCTTAGAAAATTAAAATAAAGATAAAATTTAAGTACATCCATAAAATAATTTTAATAATGTTTAAAAAACTTTTCAACTATTTTTTTAAAAACATCGCTGAAGAACAAACCATTGTTAAGAATTATTTTTGGATCACTTTATCAAGGTTTCTTTCTAGTGCTTTTAGAGCTATTTTGGTTATTTTAAGCTTTCGAATTTTAGGACCAGAATTTCAAGGCAGTTTCTATTTAGCTATGAATTTTATGCTTATCATTTCTATTATTCCAGAATTTGGCATTGTCCCTATATTTATAAGAGAACTAAGTAAAAAGGAAAAAGAAGAAAGGGAAATTATAGGAAGTTTCCTTTCAACTTTTTTTGTTCTCTTTATTATTTCCCTACCTTTAATTTTTTTAGGTAAAGAACTCTTAATTAAAGATGATTTAGCTAAAAAAATTATTACCGTTTTAACTTTATTTATCTTTTTTGATATTTTTAGGGAAATTCTTTTTTCTCTCTTTAGAGCTCAAGAAAAAATGGAACTTCAAGCATTAAGCCTTTCTTTAACTAATTTCTTCATTCTTATTTTTGGCATTTACTTTCTTTTTACTTATAAAAATCCTTTTCATCTTTCTTTTGCTTATCTTTTGGGTTCTTCTTTAGGTTTTTTAATTACTTTTTCTCTCTTAAAAGAAAAACTTATTTTTAACTATTTTAAATTTTTTAATTATCAAAAATCTTTAGAAATACTGAACCAAAGCTGGCCAATAGGAATAGCAGGTTTTATATTTTTACTTATAACTTACATAGACACTTTGATTTTAGGTCATTTTAAAACAACTTACGATGTTGGTATTTATAATTCTGTAGTAAAAATAAATGAATTTCTTTATGCTATACCTACAGCTTTAGCTATGGCTATCTTTCCAAAAGTTGTAAAAAAAATTAAAGAAAATGAAGAGGTTTTAAAAATTATTAATTTTGCCTTTAATTTTGCTCTTCTTTTTTCCTTACCTATGCTTTTTGGTATTTTTTTTCTTTCAAAAGATCTTATTTATTTTCTTTATGGAGAAAAATATTTCGATGCTAATTTAGCTTTAAAACTAATTAGCTTTTCTATTCCTTTTAACTTTCTTTTTCTTATTTTAGTTGATACTTTAATTGCTTTAGATAAAAGAAAAGAACTTTTGAAATTTGACATTTTAGTTCTTCTAATTAATTTCATTTTAAATTTAATTTTCGTTCCAATTTTTTCTTATTTTGCTTCAAGTTTTATTACTTCTCTTTCCTCTTTTCTTTCTTTTATCTTTGGTTTTTATCTTATTAAAAAATATTTGCACATAAAAATTTCTTTAAATTTCTTTAACTATTTAATCTCTTCAAGCCTGATGATCATTTTCGTTTCTTTTCTGCCTTTACATTTTGTCTTAAAAGTTTTTGTAGGTATTTTGTTTTATTTTCTTTATCTTTGGCTTTTAGATGATAAAACCCTTAAAGAAATTTTAAAACCTCTTCAGTAACTTGTGATAAGTCTTTATTAGCGTTGATAACTATCCAAGAAAACTTTTTGGCATAATTTAAATAAGATTTTCTTGCCATTTCTAAAACTTTTAATTTTTCATATTTATGCTTTCCCAATTTTATTCTCTTTAAAGCTAGTTTGGGATTTACATCGAAAATAAAAATTTTATCAGGATCTAAAAAGTTTCTTGCTCTTTTATCTATTAAAGAAAATTCTTCAAAACTAATTAACTTTTTTAATTTTCCTAAATCAAATTGATACACGTAAGAGGAAGGAAAGGATCTTTCCAGAATAACATTTTTTCCTTTTTTCAAAACCCTTTCTATTTCTAAATAAATATACCTCCTTTGTGATAAAAAAAGAAAAAACTCTGTCAAAGAATCTAATTTTTTTTTAGTCACTAATTCTCTTACAAAACTAAAATCTCCTTTATGTGGCGGTTCTTTAAAATAAGAAGCTTTTAAAATTTTTGAAAAAATTTGAGCTTGAGTTGTTTTCCCTGAACCAGAAATTCCTTCAAAAAGAATGAATTTCCCTTTATTCTTCATCAACAACTATAACCCCCATCGACCTAGCTACTCCTTCAACAATTTTCATTGCTTTTTCTATATCCCTAGTGTTAAGTTCAGAAATTTTCTTTTCAGCAATTTCTCTTACCATCTTTTTAGAAATTTTACCAACTATTTCTTTTCCTGGTTCGCTACTTCCCTTTTCTAATTTCAGAGCCATTTTGATAAGAGTGCTAATAGGAGGTGTACCAATTTTCATTTCGAAACTTTTATCTTCATAAATAGTTAAATAAACCGGAAACTCAATTCCTTCCATATCCTTTGTTTTTTGGTTAAATTCATTACAAAACTGAGCAATATTAATCCCATAAGGAGCTAAAGATGGCCCCAAAGGAGGAGCAGGTGTTGCTTTTCCTCCTGGAATAATAAGTTTTAATTTGGCTTTAACTTTTTTATTTGTCATTTTATGATTTAGCTATTTGAAGAAAATCGACTTCTACAGGTGTTTCTCTTCCCATAACAGGAACTAAAATTTTAGCTTTTTGCCTTTCAGGATCTATTTCTATTATTTTACCCTTAAGACCCTTAAAAAGTCCTTGAACAATTTCAACCATGTCACCAACATTAAAGTTTGTTTCTATTTTAGGTTCTTTCTTCTGCATTCTTGCAAAAATTTCCTCCATCTCTTCTTTAGTTACTGGAATAGGCGTAGAACCAATACCAACAAACCCTGTGACTTTAGGTGTGTTTCTTACTACATACCAAGATCTATCATCAACAATCATATCTACAAAGACGTAACCGGGATAAATTTTTTTCTCAACAAGTTCTCTTTTACCTCCTTTAATTTCCCAAACAAGCTCTTTAGGAACAATAGCTTGAAAAATTTTATCAGTAACATCAAATTCTTCTGCCCTTTTCATAATATTTTCAGCAACAATTTCTTCAAAACCAACCACTGTATGAATAATATACCAATTTCTTCCTAGGCTTAATCTTTGCTTAGGCATTTTTATTTAAGATGTAAAATCAAAAAAGTAAAAAGAGTATCGACCAAAGAAAAAATAATCAAGAAAAAAATGCTAAAAAAGATAACATCAAAAGTTTTTCTCATAGTTTCATTAAAAGAAATAAAATTCATTTTTTTAACTTCGGTAAGTGTTTCTTGAAGATATTTCTTTACTTTATTTATTTTATCAAACATTATTTTTTAGGAGTCAAGACTAAATTTCCGTCGCTCTTTACATCTATAAAAACTTTTTGTCCGCTTTTTATTTTATTAGCAATGATTTTCTCAGCTAAAGGATCTAAAATGTATTTCTGGATAGCTCTTTGAAGAGGTCTAGCACCAAAAGCTTCATCAAACCCTTTTTCAATTAGAAGCTCTTTCGTACTTTCACTAAATTCTATATGGATATTTTTTTCTTCAAGTTTTTCTTTGACTTTTCTAAGTTGAATCTCAACTATCTTTCTTAGAACATCTTTACTTAGAGGTTTAAAGATAATTATTTCATCAATTCTGTTTAGAAATTCTGGTTTAAAGAATTCTTTTAAAGTAGACATCACTCTCTCTTTCAAATTCTCCATTTCTGATTCTGAAACAGTAAAGCCTAAGGAACCTGTTTTTCTAAAAAGATGAGTACCCACATTTGAAGTCATAATAATGATAGTATTTTTAAAACTTACTGTTACTCCTTTACTGTCTGTTAGTCTTCCGTCATCTAAAACTTGAAGCAAAATATTAAAAACTTCGGGATGTGCTTTTTCTATTTCATCAAATAATATTAAGCTATAAGGTCTATATTTAACAGCTTCGGTAAGTTGACCACCTTCTTCATAACCAACATAACCAGGAGGAGAACCTATAAGTTTAGCTACTGAATGTGGTTCCATATATTCAGACATATCAATTCTAATCATAGCTTTTTCATCATTAAACATAAATTCTGCTAAAGCTTTAGCCAGCTCTGTCTTCCCTACTCCTGTTGGTCCTAAAAACATAAAAGAAGCGATAGGTTTATTTTCATCTTTAAGACCTGCTCTAGCTCTCCTTAAAGCATTAGCAACTGCTTTAATAGCCTCATCTTGACCAACAACTCTTTGACTTAAAATTTCTTCAGCTTTAAGAAGTTTTTCTGCTTCGTTTTCCATTATTTTGCTTACAGGAATACCTGTCCATCTGGAAACCACCTGAGCAACATCTTCTTCAGTAACATAATCTCTAATAAAGGAATATTTAGATTTTTTAAATTCTTCTTCTAATTCCTTAATCTTTTTTTCTACTTGTGGAATTTCTCCATAAATAATCTCTGCTAGTCTTGTAAGATCACCATTTCTTTCAGCTTCTATTTCTTCGATTTTAAGTTCATCTAATTTTTTCTTTAACTCGAGGTATTTTTCTTTTAAACTTTTTTCTGTTCTCCATTTAAAAGAAAGTTTCTCTTCTTCTTTTTTAAGTTTATTTATTTTATTTTCAAGAGATTTTAATTTATTTTTGTTTTTTGAATCAGCTTCTCTGGCTAAAGCTTCCCTTTCTATTTCTAATTTTCTTATTTCTTTTCTAATATTTTCTATTTCTGGTGGCAAGGTTTCTATATGAATTCTTAAAGAAGAACAAGCCTCGTCAATAAGATCAATAGCTTTATCGGGAAGAAACCTATTAGTAATATATCTTGCTGAAAGCTTAACTGCAGCGACAATAGCTTCATCAAGAATTTTTACACCATGATGAAGTTCATATTTTTCTCTTAAACCTCTTAAAATAGCAATCGTATCTTCTATACTTGGCTCATTAACAATTACAGGTTGAAATCTTCTTGCAAAAGCAGCATCTTTTTCTATATAAAGCTTATAATCTCTAAAAGTAGTAGCACCAATGACTCTTAAATCTCCCTTAGTTAATGCCGGTTTAAGTAAATTAGCAGCATCAATAGCTCCTTCAGCGGCACCAGCACCAACGAGGGTATGCATTTCATCAACAAAGATGATAAATTTATTTGGATTTAATTGGATCTCTCTAATAATTGCTTTTAATCTATCTTCAAATTCTCCTCTAAATTTAGATCCAGCAATCAAAGCTCCAATGTCTAAAGAAAGAATATTAACATTTTTTAAAGATTCTGGTACTTCTCCTCTCACTATTCTTTGTGCTAATCCTTCAACAATAGCTGTTTTCCCTACTCCTGGCTCACCAATAAGAACAGGATTGTTCTTGGTTCTTCTTGAAAGAATTTCGATAATCCTTCTGATTTCTTGCTCTCTACCAATAATAGGATCAAGTTTATTCTTTTTAGCTAGTTCAGTAAGGTTTACTGTATATTTTTCTAAAACTTTATATTTAGATTCTGGAAACTCATCAACGACTTTTTGTCCTCTTCTTAAATTATTTAAAATAGATTGAATTTTTTCTAAAGTAAGACCAAATCTTTCTAAAATAATTCTTGCTACTGATCTTACTTCTGCTAAGGCTAAAAGAAGATGCTCTAGAGAAGTAAATTCATCTTGCATTTTTTTAGTAAAGTAAAAAGCTCTATCTATCACTTGAGAAGCTTCGTTGCTTAAATAAATAGAAGCAACTTCTCCAGTAGAAAATATTCTTGGTATCCTTTCAAGTTCTCTTTCTACCACATTTAAAACAAGCTGCGGATTAATTTTAGCTTCATTAAAAATATCCTTTATTAAATCTTCACCAACAGTAATTACACCCCACAAGATATGAAGGGCTCTAATTTCATTATGATGAAGCTCCAAAGCTTTATCTTGAGATTTCATCAAAGCTTCCTGAGCTTTTAGAGTGAATTTGTTATTAGGTATCATTACTTTTATATTATATCACAAATTAGGAGGCTTGTCACTTTTAAGAAGTGACTTTTATTTTAAGCCTTGCTTTAATATCATAACCTAAATTAATAATTATTTCGTATTCACCCTCTTTTTCAATTTTACCCTTAAGCTCTATCTGCGACCGAGAAATTTCTATGCCTTTTTCTTCTAAAGCTTTAATAATTTTTTCTTTTGTAACTGGATTAAAAATTTGTCCTTTTTCTCCTTTTTTAATCTTAAACTCTAAAACTAATTTTTCTATTTCTTCTTTTAAAGATTCTACTTTTACTTTTCTCTCTTCAATCTTACTTGAAAGAAGCATACTTTTAAGTTCTCCTTCTAATCTTTCTTTGGTTGCTAAAGTTACCTTACCTAAAGAAACTAAATATCTAAAATAGCCTGGTCTTACTTTTACTACTTCTCCTCTCTGCCCTAAATTTGGTATATCTTCTAAAAGTAAAACAGGAAGTTTTTTTTCTTTTTTTCTCTTTTTCATTTTTTAAATTTTATAAACCCCTTACGACCTCAATTCCTTTTTTAATAACCGGATCGTCTAATTCTGTTTTAATTTTTTCTTTTTCTATTTCTTTTACTTCAATATCAGGTTTTAAACCATTGCCCTCAAGTTTAATGCCATTAGGTGTTAACCAATAAGCAATAGTAATTTTAAGCATTTTTCCGTCTAATCTAAAAACTTGTTGGACGCTTCCTTTACCATAACTTTTACTTCCTATAAGCTTAACGCCAAGATTGTCTCTTAAAGCACCAGCAAAAATCTCTGAAGCTGAAGCAGAACCTCCATTTATAAGAACTACCATTTTCAAATTATTTAAATTACCAGGGCCTTCAGATTTTATCTTAGAAACTGTTTTATCTCTTTTAAGCTCTTGTAAAATTACTTGTCCTCTTGGTAAAAATATTTCTGACATTTGAATAGCTACTTCAAGAAATCCGCCAGGATTATTTCTTAAATCTAAAATCCAATATTTAGCTCCTCTTTTCTGAAGTATTTTGTAAGCTTTAACAAATTCATTATAAGTTGTTAAATTAAAATTATTAATTTTGATGTAGCCAACATTTCCTGAAATCAATTTGTATTTAACCGCTGGAATTTTTATTTCTTCTCTGATGATCTCTAAATCTTTAGGCTCTAGCCATTCATCTCTATAAATAGTTAAAACAACTTTTGTACCTGGTTTACCTCTAATTTTTGTAACTGCTAAATCAAGCGGCATATTAGATGTATCTTCTCCATTAATTTTTAAAATTTTATCTCCAGGTTTAATTCCTGCTCTTTCTGCCGGTGTTCCTTCAAGTGGAGAAATAACAGTTAAGACTCCATTTCTTATACCTATCTCCATACCTACACCGCCAAAAGAGCCTGACATATCTTCTTCAAAAATCTTAGTTTGGTTTTCATCATAAATTTCAGAATAAGGATCATCAAGAGATCTTAAAAGACCGCGAGAAGCTTCTAAAATTGCTTTTTCTTTATTTATCTTCTCAGGTTCAACAAAAAATTTATTCATTATTTCCCAGGTACGATAAAAGATTTTCATTTCTTCATCAGAAAAATAGAGATTTCCTTGATTAGCTAAAAGAAAATTTTGTCTATAACTATTAAAATTAAATAGAAGAAAAACAAGCGCTAAAGGAAAAGTTAAAAGAAAAAAATTCTTAAATTTTTTCATGATTTATTTCAAAATAAAGGGAATAGTGATTTATAAAGAAAGAGTTAAAGAAAACGACGCTAATGTTTATATTTTAACAAAAAAAGACGGAATTCTAAAAATATATGTTCAAGGTCTTTTTAAAATAAAAAGTAAAAATCTTCCGCTTCTTCAAATAGGTAATTATTTACAAGTTTTTGGCCTTAAAGAAGGAGATAATTTAAAACTTATTTCCGTATTACCCTTAAAAACCAGATACTTCTATTTTAAAAAATATTCTTATCTTTATCTTTGGAGTTTTTTTCTTCTAAAAAAAATAAGTCTTTTAGAAACAGATGATTTTATATGGAAAATATACACCAATTTAGAAAAATTTATTATTAAAAAGAATTTTCCTCATTATCTTATTTTCCATCTTCTTAGAGTTTTAGGTTTTGAGCCAGAAATTTCAAAATGTTTTAAGTGCCAAAGAAAGTTAAAAAAAGAAATTTATTTTGACGGTAAACGAGCTCTTTTTTGTAAGTTTTGTAAAAAACCAGCTTATCAGAAAATACCCTATTTAGAATGGCTTAAAGCTCTAAAAATAAAATCGAAAAATAAAGTTCCCGAAGAGGTTCCGAGTTTTTTGAAAACTATTATTAAAACCTATTTTAAAAATTTAAAAAGACTATCTTAAAATTAATTTTAAGATGACTCCTTTTTTAGAAGATTTGGAAGGAGAATTGGAAAAGAAAGAAAGTAAAAGAAAAAGAATTAAAAGAGGCATAGAATTTCCAAAGGAAGAAGAAAGTAAAGAAGAATTTGAAGAAGTTAAAAGTGGTTATATTAAAGTGCCGAGGTTTAGGTTTGATTTTCAAAAAATTATTAATAAACTTCTCTTATTTTCTTTTTTTCTTTTTGTTTTAGTTTTTTCCATTTTTGTTATTACCAATTTTTTCTCTAAAAAACCTCCTCAAGAATTAAATTTCAACATTGTTGGACCTTTAGAAGTTAACTCTTTAGAGGAAAATGTTTTCAGCCTTAAAATAGATAATTTTTCTCTGCAAGAATTAAGCGATGTTAATTTAAGTATTTTCTTATCTGAAGGTGCTTATTTTTTAGATAGCGAAGAAAAAGAAAGAGTTTTTGATCTAGGTGAAATAAAAAGTAACACATCAACAGAGATTTCTTTTAATCTCATTTTTCTAAATGAAGGAAATAAAAAAGAAAAAATTAAAGCTATTTTAAGATATAAACTTAAAACAAAACCTTATATTTTTGAAGATTCAAAAGAGTTTTCTATTTTAGTAAAAAATTCTCCACTTACTCTTGTTGCCTTCCTTCCAGAAGAAATCTATACTCTTCAACCCTTTGAATCAAAAATAAGTATTTTAAATTCTTCTTTTGAAAATTTAAATGATATCAATATAAAAATAACCCCTCCACAAGAATTTGAATTTTTAGAATCTCAACCTCCTTCTGAAAATATGGAATGGAATTTTATAGAAATAAAACCAAAAGAAAAAAAAGAAATATCATTTTTAGGAAGTTTCAAAAATTCACCTCTTTTTCCTTTTTTTGATGCTAAAGTAAGTTTTAGTTGGCGAGGAAAAAGTTTTTCTTTGAGCCCCCAAACATTTAAGCTTTCTGTTAAAGAAAATCCTATAAAGATAGAAATTGTTTCTAATCCTCAAAGTGAAAGTGTAAATTTAGGAAGTTCTATTTCTTATACTTTAAAAATCAAAAATAAAGGGAATATTGTCTTAAGAGAAAATCAAGTAAAAGTGACCTTTAGTGATCTTTTCGATATTAAAAGCGTAAGATTTGGTAAAAATGCTTATTTTTCTTCTATAGATAATGCTATTTATTTTAACGGAAGATATGAACCCAAACTTTTAGAAATAAAACCTGGTGATGAAGTAAATTTAAATTTTTCTGCTCGTCTTTTTAATTCCTATCCTATTTTAGGAGAAAAAAATAAAAACTTTATTTCCAAAGTTTTCATAGAATTTAAAACTCCAAGTATCCCACCTCAAGTTAAATCTTTTTATACTAACGAATTTGTTATCAAATTAGAAGATACCAAAAAAATTATTGGTAAGTTTGAAATAGATAGTTTTCTTGTCTATAAAGATAAATTGATAGAAAATACAGGACCTTTTCCATTAGAAAAGGAAATTCCTACTACTTTAACTTTACACTTTAAGATTAAAACTTTAGGAGAAGATTTTAAAGATTTTTACATTTCAGGTAAATTACCTCCATACGTGAATTTTACAGGAAAAGTTGCTGGAGATGCTTTAGGAGAAAATTTTTCTTATGACACTAAAACAGGAGAATTTTCATATTTCATTTCCAGTCTTCCAGCTAATTTAGGTTATACAGAAAAAGAAATTGATTTGGCTTTTCAAATTGTTGTTTTGTCTCCAGCTAATTTGGATCCTCGATATTTAGAGCTTATACCTTCTTTTGGTTATAAAGTTACCAGTGTTTTTACCAATACCAATTTTACTGGCTCTACACAAAGTATTAATGCTAGCGAAATTATTTATGAATTAAAATAATAATAACTATGAAGGATTTAGAAAAAATAATTTCCATTTTGAAACAAAGAGGTTTTGTTTTTCCTTCTCAAGAAATTTATGGAGGGTTTAAGGGAGTTTATGATTACGGACCTTTGGGAGTTCTTTTGAAAAATAAAATTAAAAATTTATGGATAAAAGATGTTGTTTTTAGGAGAGAAAATATTTTTCTTATTGAATCAAGCATTTTAGGTTTAAGAAAAGTTTATGAAGCTTCTGGTCATTTAGAACACTTTCATGATTTACTTATTGAATGTAGAAGTTGTCATCAAAGATTTAGAGCAGATCACCTTTTTGAAGGAGAATATGGAGAAGTTAGTTATAGAGAAGGTAAAGCACTTTGTCCTTTATGCCAAGGAGAACTTACAGAAGCAAGAACTTTTAATTTAATGTTTAAAACTTACATTGGTCCTGTTGAAGAATTGGCCTCCGAAGCTTATTTAAGACCAGAAACTGCTCAAGGTATGTTTTATAACTTTAAAAATGTTTTAAATTCAATGAGACCAAAACTTCCTTTTGGTATTGCTCAGATTGGTAAAGCTTTTAGAAATGAAATTACTCCTAAAAATTTTCTTTTTAGAATAAGAGAGTTCGAACAAATGGAATTAGAATTTTTTGTTAAACCGGAAGAAGCACCTAAGTGGTTTGAATATTGGGTTGAAGAAAGATTTAATTGGTATCTAAAATTAGGATTTAAGAAAGAAAACTTGAAAAAATATGTTTATCCTAAAGAAGAATTAGCTCACTATTCAGATGCTACTGTTGATATTTACTATAATTATCCCTTTGGTTTTAAAGAACTTGAAGGAATTGCTAATAGAACCAATTATGATTTAAAAAGACATTCCGAATATTCTGGAGAAGATTTAAGTTATTTTGATGAAGAAAAAAAAGAAAGATATTATCCTTATGTTATAGAACCTTCAGTTGGTGTAGATAGACTTCTTTTTGCAGTTTTTGTAGAATTTTATGATGAAGATGAAATTGACGGTGAAAAAAGAAATGTTTTTAGATTTCCTCCATTTTTAGCACCAATAGAAGTTTGCGTTTTACCTTTATTAAGCAATAGAGAAAATTTAGTTAAAAAGGCTGAAGAAGTTTATAAAGATTTAAAGGATGATTTTATTTGCGTTTATGATGATTCTGGTTCAATCGGTAAAAGATATCGAAGACAAGACGAAATTGGCACTCCTTTTTGTTTGACAATAGATTTTCAAACTTTAGAAGACAATACTTTAACAATAAGAGACAGAGATACAACCAAACAAGAAAGAATAAAAATTGAAGAAGTAAAAGATTATTTGAGAGAGAAACTAAAGTTTTAATTTCTTCACTAATTCATCAGGATCAACTTTTATTTTAGGCAATTTAGGCCAGGTGCCTAGTTTAACATCTTTATCCTCATAAATAATTCTTGCTGGTTCTTTTCCTTTTATTATTTTGCAGAAAATACAATTTTTCATGTTTTCGTTAAAATTAATAAGGTCTATAAATTTTTAAACTACTTATTTTCTGAAAATCTCTTATATTTCTAGTAACTAAAATAAGATCGTAAATTAAGCAAACTGCTCCTATAAAGGCATCAGCAAGAGGTAGATCATATTCTCTCCTCAAAGCACCTGTCAATTTTGATACTTCTTTGTCTAAAAGTATCAAATTAAAATTCTTAAGAAAATTATCAACGATAAATTCCTTTTGAGGATCTGATAAATCTTTACCAGAATATATCTCAGCAATATTTATAGGTGTAAGATAGCATTTTGAATTTTCAAGAAGATAAACAATTAGTTCTTTTGATTCTTTTTTCCCTCTTAAATAGTCAATTAAAACATCGCTATCTACTAAAACTCTTTCTCCTCCAATTTCTTCTAATTTTTTTAACATAATCTAAAGAGCTTTTACTGCCAAAACTTTTATTTAAAACTCCAAAAGCGGCTTTAATAAAATAATTTTTATCCAAAAATTTTTTCTTGGTGATTAATTTTGTTGCCATTTTTGTGGGCGGGAGAGGACTCGAACCTCTAACCTTCGGCACGTCAAGCCGACGCTCTAACCAATTGAGCTACCCGCCCTTTTTTCTTCAAAAAATTTTTTTATTCTTGAAACTAAATCATCTAAAGAAACTTTAGCTTTAACAAAGTATTCAATAGCTCCCAAATTAATTCCTTTATCTATGTCTTCAGGTTGTCCTAACTGAGAAACAATTATTATTGGTATCGATTTTAAATTGGGATCTTTTTTAAGATCCTCCAAAAATCCAAATCCTGTCTTTTTAGGCAAAATTATATCTAACAAGACTAAATCTGGCAATTCTGTAATTATTTTTTGAAGACCTTCTTCTCCATCACTGGCAGTAACAACTTCAAAGCCTTCTTTTTTTAATTTTTTTTCTAAAGCTAACCTTAAAAAATTGTCGTCTTCTATAATCAGAATTTTAGGCATTTTATTAAATTTTTAGAATCTTAACGTTTCGGGTATTTTTAGAAAGAACCTGATTAAGGGATCAGCTTAGAAAAATTTGATCAAGGCTTTTAAACAGATTTGGTCCATCGCCAGCTTCCGCTAGCGATACCTTGTTACGACTTAGCCCTGGTCATCACCCCTACCCTAATCCTACAAACGTAGGACTTCAGGTAGAGATGACTCCCCTGACCTGACGGGCGGTGAGTGCAAAGCCCGAGAACGTATTCACCGCGGCATCGCTGATCCGCGATTACTAGCGATTCCGCCTTCACGGAGGCGGGTTCCAGCCTCCGATCCGAACTGGGCCGGGCTTTTAGGGATTAGCTCAGCCTCACGGCCTTGCAACCCTTTGTACCCGGCATTGTACCATGTTTGCCGCCCTGGGCATAAGGGCCATGCAGACCTGACGTCATCCCCACCTTCCTCCTGGGTAGACCAGGCAGTCCCCCGTGACACATGTAACACGGGGCAGGGGTTGCGCTCGTTGCGCCACTTAAGGTTACGGCTCACGCCACGAGCTGACGACGGCCATGCAGCACCTGTGCTAGCCCCCTAGACAAAGTCTAGGTTCTCTTTCCTTTCGGAAAGAGCTTTAAGACTAGCATGTCAAGCCCAGGTAAGATTTTTCGGTCACTCTCGAATTAAGCAACATGGTCCACCGCTTGGTCGGGCTTCCGCCTATTCCTTTGAGTTTCGGCCTTGCGGACATACTCCCCAGGCGGGGTGCTTAACGCGTTAGCTTCGCCTCAGAGAGGGTCGAATCTCCCCAAAGCTAGCACCCATCGTTTACAGCCAGGACTACCCGGGTATCTAATCCGGTTCGCGCCCCTGGCTTTCACGAGATCAGCGTCAGTACTGCCCTAGCCAGCTGCCTTCGCCTTTGGCGTTCCGGTCGATATCATCGGATTTCACCCCTACACCGACCGTTCCGCTGGCCCCTGGCAGACTCTAGGAGCACAGTATTTATCCCATCTGCCGAGTTGAGCTCGACAGTTTTAAGGATAAACTTATGCTCCCGCCTTCTCGTCCTTTACGCCCAGTAAATCCGGGTAACGCTGGGGACCTTCGTCTTACCGCGACTGCTGGCACGAAGTTGGTCGTCCCTTATTCCTGGGGTACTGTCAACTGTGGAAAAAACCACAGCTTCCTCCCCCAGAAAAGCCGTTTACACCCCGAAGGGCTTCTTCCGGCACGCGGCGTCGCTGGGTCAGGCTTTCGCCCATTGCCCAATATTCTCGGCTGCTGCCTCCCGTAGGAGTAGGGCCCGTGTCTCAGTGCCCTTGGCGGGGAACACCCTCTCAGGCCCCCTACCGGTCATAGCCTTGGTGGGCCATTACCCCACCAACTAGCTGATCGGCCGCGCCCCTCTCCTGCACCGCCTAAGATTTAATCTTAGGCTTTACCCGTCAGATCTTATGATCTAACGGGACCATCGGGTATTAGCTCCAGTTTCCCGGAGTTATCCCCGTGTGCAGGGTGAGTTAGGCACGTGTTACTGCCCCGTTCGCCACTCAGCACCTCTTTGTAAGAAAACTTACAAAGAGGTCTGCGTACGACTTGCATGCCTTATCCACGCCGCCAGCGTTCACCCTGAGCCAGGATCAAACTCTCCTAAGAATCCCATTAATCAGGTTCTTTCTAAAAAACCCGAAACGTTAAGATTCTAAAAAAATTTTTTAGAGAACCGTAAAAACCTTCAAACCAACAGATTTACAATTCTATTATAACTAAAAAGAAAAAAGAAGTCAACATTTATCTTCCTAAATTCTGCGTTGAAGTTGAAGAAGTTGTTATATTTTGCTGGCTTTGTGGCTGATTTTGAGGTGCTAAAATTCTTGTTTTATTTTTTATAAAATCTATTAATTGAGAATCATCTTTTAAATAAGTCCAAAAAATAACTTTTTGGGGATTAAAATAAATAAAGTCTTGCGGCCTCCAAACAGCATCTGAAAATCTTTGTAAAGATAAATTACCGTCTTGGCTCACATTAACAAAAACAGGATGAGAAATTTTGTATGGATTAAATAAACTTCTTTCTCCGAAATAAATATTTCCTCCTTCAACTACTATCATTACATATTTTGGTTTAAAAATATTTGTAAAAGAAAAAACCAAAAGAAGTCCAACTAAAAAACCAGAAATTATAGAGAAACCAAGATAAAGATAATTTTTTCTCATTATTACTTTTCCTCTTTAGAAATTTCGACCTTTATCTTAAGTTCTTTAAGTTGCGCTTCATCAATTTCACTTGGTGCATTCATCATCAAATCTCTTCCTTCCCCAGTTTTAGGAAATGCTATAACTTCTCTGATATTAGGTTCTCCTTCTAAAATCATCATAATTCTATCTATTCCTGGAGCTATTCCACCATGAGGAGGTACTCCAAAGCTAAAAGCCTCGATCAGATGTCCAAATTTTTCTAAAACCTTTTCTTTTGGATTCCCCATCACCTCAAAAACTTTAATTAAAACATCAGGATCTGTAGTTCTTATACTTCCTCCGCCTATTTCATAACCGTTGCAAACAAAATCATACTGCTCGCTAAGTAAAATTTCTGGAGAGGTTTCCAAAGCTTTAATAAGTTCATCTTTATCCTTACTTCCATCAGGAAGTTTAGGTTGAGTAAAAGGATGATGAACAGCATCCCATCTATTTTCAGTTTCTTTCCATTCAAACATAGGAAAATCAATAATAAAAGCAAAAGCTAATTCATTTGGATTATTAGGATCTTTTCTTAAATCAGGTTTATCGCTTCCGTAAATTCTCATTGCTTCTTCATAAGTTAAACGAGGAAAGGGAACTTGAGTTATTTTTTTATGAGGATAAAGAGTCTCTACCATTTCAATAAACATCTCTTCTATAAAATTCAAAACATCATCTCTGGTTACATAACTCATTTCCATATCAAGTTGAGTAAATTCTGGTTGTCTATCGCCTCTTGGATCTTCATCCCTAATACATCTAGCTATTTGGAAATATCTTTCAAAACCTGAAACCATAAGAAGTTGTTTGTATTGTTGTGGCGACTGAGGTAAAGCGTAAAATTTACCTGGAAAGAGTCTGCTCGGAACAACAAAATCTCTTGCTCCTTCAGGTGTAGATTTAGTAAGCATCGGTGTTTCTATCTCTACAAATCCTCTAGCATGAAGATAATTTCTAAAAAAGAGTAAAACTTTATTTCTATTAATCAAATTCTTTTGAAGTCTTTTCCTTCTAAGATCAAGATAACGATATTTAAGTCTTAAAGCTTCATCAATTTCGTAACCATCTGTGCTAACATCAAATGGCAGTGGTTTTGCTTTAGAAAGAACTTCTAATTTTTCTATTTCAACTTCAACTTTACCTGTTTCTAAATTTGGATTAATCAAATGTGGTTCTCTTTCTTTTACTTTACCTTCAACTTTAACAACACTTTCAGGTTTGACTTCTTTAGCTAAAGAAAAATAAGGATTATTTGAATTTATAACGAGTTGAATAATACCCGATCTATCTCTCAAATCAAAAAAAATAATCTTTCCGTGATCTCTCACCGATTCAACAAAACCATAAAGCTCTACCCTTTCGCCCACTAAATTTTTACATTCTACATTCCATATTTTCTTCATCTTTAATCCAATTATAGTATAAAAATAAATTTTTTGCAATAAAATTTTTAAAAAGAACCATGACAAGAAAAATCAAGTTAAGTTTATTAGATAACTTTTCTTACTTAATTTTAACTGCTTTAACTTTTGCTCTTTCTCTTAACTTTTTTTATCATCTTCTTAATTTAAAAAATTTTGCTTTTCTAGATTTTTTAATCAT
>JAUQQL010000010.1 GCA_030578315.1 Thermodesulfobacteriota bacterium
TTGTCAAAAAATTCACTTAACCAATAAAATACAGTAAAAATAAATAAAACTAAACTGCTAATTTTAAATAATTCTAACCAAATAAACTTTTTGTAAATCTTCATAAATTAATAAGTCCTCTTTTCTTTATAAAGAAAAACTTGAGTAAAACTAAAAAAGTTAAAAATGTATAAAAAATCAAAAAAGAAATAAGTGGATGTATTCTTCCAGTTTCGCTTATCGAAACAAAAAAGTTATAAAGTAAGTAATAAAGTAAGTAAAAGATAATTCCAAATAAGAATGTCCAAAATTTGTGAGAACTTTTTAAATAAAAATTAAGTAAAAAAGCACTGAATATTAAAAAAATTACTGAAAAAGCATAACAGAATCTTTGGTAATATTCGGTTAAATATTTGAAATAATTTTTAGAATTTTTATCTAAACGTTTAAGTTCTTGTTTGAGTTCACTAATAGTTTGTTCACCTCTGGTAAAGTATAGTCTTTCTAAAGAACTACTAATAACTATTTTAGTAAAATATTTTTCAAATTTCAAAACTTTTAAGTCTTTATCTTTTTCTAAAAAAAAGCCAAAACCATTATAAAAAAAAAGGATACCTTTATCTAAAAATAAACCCCCTCCTTGGGAAAGGAAAAAAATTTTCTTTTGTGGCTGAGAATAATCCATAAAAAATATTCCTTTAAGTTCTAAATAGTTTTCCTTTTTTTGAGAATTTGTAACATAAATAAGGCACTTTTCACTTAAAAGAAAAGGCTTTTTGGGTTGAATTTCTTGATAAGACTGGGCTTTAATTAACTCCATTTTAGTTAACTTCTGATGTCTTTTAGCGTAAGGTAAAAGAAAAAAATGAGATAAAAAAGTTAAAAAAAATATTATTGCTGAAAAGACAGTTAAAGGTTTGATAAAATCTTGTAAGGAAAAACCTAAGGACAAAAAACCTAACATTTCTTTTTCAAAAACAAATCTATGAATAGCAAATAAAATTCCCATAAAACTACCTAGGGGTAAAGTGAAAGGAATAAGCTGAAAAAAAATTAAAATTAAAACTTTTAAAGTGGTTTCTAAAGATGGATTTAAATCTATAAGTTCTTCAATAACTAAAACTCCTTTAATTAAGGAAACCTTTACACAAAAAATGGACCAGAAGATTAACGTATAGTAAATAATTTCTTTAAGAATATACTTAAAAAAGATTTTCATCCTTCCTAATTGTAAATCGTTTTTAAACAAATGGCGAGGGTTAAAAAAGAAAAAATAGCTCTTTACATTCACTTTCCTTTTTGTATAAAAAAATGTCCCTACTGTAACTTTTACTCTGTTGCTGCGCTTTATTCGGAAAAAACTTATGCTAAGGCTTTAAAACAAGAACTTTTTCTTATTAAAAGCTTTTTAGAAAGTTTGGTTAAAAATTATCAGGTAGTAACTTTTTATGCTGGAGGAGGAACTCCCTCTCTTTTTTCGCCTCAATTTTTTGAAGATTTGTTAAATTTTATTTCTAAACATTTTAACTTTTCTCCTAAAGAACTAACTCTTGAAGCTAATCCCGAAACACTTTCTTTCGATAAGATAAAAGCTTATCAAAAAATAGGTTTAAATAGATTAAGTATAGGGGTTCAAAGTTTTTGTAAAAAAGGATTAAAGTTTTTGGGAAGAATTCATACTCCCCAAAAGACTTATAAAATTCTCAAATGGGTACTTCAAGCAGGTTTTACTAATTTTTCACTAGATTTTATCTTTGGATGGAAAGGGCAGGGAGAAAAGACCTTAAAAAAAGAACTAGTTAAAGCTTTAGAATTTGGTCCTCCTCATTTATCTTTTTATGAATTGACCCTTGAACCAGGAACTCCCTTTTTTAAAAACTATGGTTCTGAAAAGTTTTGGATTTCGGAAAAAAAACTGATAAAATTTTACAAAATAATAGAAGAATTTTTAGAGTCTCGTGGATACGAAAGATACGAAATTTCAAATTATTCTTTAAAAGGTTTTGAGTGTCAGCATAATCTCTTCTACTGGAAAGTTAAACCTTACTTAGGACTTGGGCCTTCTGCAGTTTCAAGAATAAAACATTTAAGATGGGAAAATCCACCAACTTTAAAGTTTTATTATAAAAAACTTCTAAAAAATAATGAACTTCCACTAAGAATAATAGAAACTTTAGATGAATTGTCTTTAGCTAAAGAGTATATTTTAATGGGATTAAGGTTGAAAGAAGGAATTAGTTTGGGGGTTTTAAAAAGGATATATAAAGCTACTATTTCATCTGAAGCTTTAAAAAAATTAAAAAGCAAAAACCTTATAAAAGTTAAAGCTGGTAAAATATTTTTAACCTTTGAAGGAAAATTGAAGCACAACCAAATAGTTAGTTTTTTGTGGGACTATTTAAATTTTTAAATAATCTTTCTTAAAAACTTTTGTCTTCTTGAAGTTTTTAAAAAAACGATTTAAAATTTTTTTTAAATGGAGTTTGAAAATAAACTTTCTGAATTAAGAAAAAAAATTGACAAAATTGATGAAAACATAATTTCTTTATTAAAAGAACGAATACAACTTGCTAAACAAATTGGAGAAATTAAAAAGTGTATAGGTACTCAAAGTTTTGACCTAGGAAGAGAAAAAGAAGTTTTTACTAAAATTTTAAACCTAAACCAAGGGATTTTTCCTGAAGAAGCCTTAAAGGTTATTTATTCAGAAATTATAAAAGCTTGCAGGGGAATTCAAGAAAAGATTAAGATTGCTTATTTAGGTCCTGAAGCTACTTTTAGTCATATTGCTGCTCAAAAATTTTTTGGAACTTCTGCTCAATTTATTCCTGTAGAAACCATTTTAGATGTTTTTGAAGAAGTCAGTAGTGAAAGAGCAGATTTTGGAGTAGTTCCTATTGAAAACTCTATAGAAGGAGTAGTAGCTACTACTTTAGATGCGATATACGAATATGGACTTAAGGTTTGTGGAGAAGTTTATGAATCTATTTCTCATCATCTTATGAATCTTACTGGTAAATTAGAAGATATTAAAAAGATTTTATCTCATCCACAAGCTATTGCTCAGTGTAGAAAGTGGTTGAGAAAAAGGCTTCCTTCTGTTCCTATAGAAACAGTGTCTTCTACAGCTTTAGCTGCTAAATGGGCGGCTGTAGATGAAAGTGTTGGTGCTATTGCAAGTTTGCTTGCTGCTAAGCTTTATCACCTTCAGATAGTGGCTAAAAATATAGAAGACATTAAAGGTAATTCTACTAGATTCTGGATCATAGGAAAAAAGGAAGTTGAACCTACAGGAGAGGATAAAACTTCTATTCTTTTTAGCGTAGCTGACCGCCCTGGAGCTCTATATCAGGTTCTTAAATGTTTTGCTGAAAAAGGTATTAATCTTACTAAAATAGAAAGTAGACCTGCTAAAGATGAACCTTGGAAATATGTGTTTTTTTTGGATTGCGAAGGACATATTAAAGAAGAAAAAATAAAAATATGTTTAGAAGAGATGCAAAGTTACTGCATTCAAGTAATTTGGCTAGGTTCTTATCCAAAAGGCAAGAATTAAATCTTTCTTCAGACTTTTTAGAAGAATTTAGTTTTATTCTTCTGCTTTCAGAATTAAATGTAGTTGACAAATTTAGGTTAACTCCTAAGGAACTTAAAAAAATGCATTATGAGATTTACTTTTTAAAAGAAGCTGCTTTTCTTAAAAATAAATTTGCTTCTTTATTGAAGCTGGAAAAGTTTTCGTGGCTTCCTTCTCAAAGGAGAGAATTTTATTTTTTATGTCTTAATCAGACCAAAATTTTTGAGTGGGAAAAGTCTTTTCTTAATGAACTTTTGCTTTATATTTTATCTCACGAATTAATACATTTGGTTAGATTTATAAGGTATCAAAGTAATTTTTATGCTAAAGAAAAATGGGAAGAAGAAAAAAAAGTACATTATTTGACTAAAGAAATTTTAAAGGACATAAAGTTTTTACCTCATATAAAAATGGTTTTGGATTATTTTGATCAAATTTATAAAGATTGAAATTTTTAAAAATTATAAAAAACACTAAAAATATGTAAAGGAGGTGAGGAAGAATTATGCCTATTTACGAATACGAATGCAAAAACTGTAAAACTAAATTAGAAGTATGGCAAAGAATCACGGAAGAACCCTTAAAAACTTGTCAAAAGTGTGGAGGGGAGCTAGTTAAGTTAATCAGTGAAAGTGGATTTATTTTAAAAGGTACAGGTTGGTACGTAACAGATT
Organism: Thermodesulfobacteriota bacterium; assembly: GCA_030578315.1. Taxonomy (GTDB): domain Bacteria; phylum Desulfobacterota; class Thermodesulfobacteria; order Thermodesulfobacteriales; family Thermodesulfobacteriaceae; genus Thermodesulfobacterium. The sequence continues at coordinate 4,231 of JAUQQL010000010.1, forward strand.
ATAAGAGAAAAGAAGAGGAAAAAAAGAGTAAAAAAGAGAAAGAAGAAAAAGAGAGTAGTTAGTGCTTTATGAAGACTTACTTTTTCTCTGGATAGCTTTTTTAATAGGGGAATTTTCCCCTTCCTTTTCTATTTCTTCTTCTTTTTCTTTTCTTTTTGTGCTTTTCTTTTTTAAAGAATTTTTCTTTTTCTTGGGTCTTTATTTGTGTAAAAACTTTTTGACTTCTTTTGAAAAACTTTGGATTTTTTCAAGGAATGTATTACTTTTTCTTAGTTTTTTATTTTTTTTCTTAGATCTCAGTTTTTTTCAATTCAACACATTCTTTTCTCAAATTTATGGAGGTTCTATTCTAAGTTTTCTGTGGTTTCTTCACTATTTCATTCCTATAAAAATAGTTTGTTTTCAAATTTCTACATCTTATCTGCGAATAATTGGAGGACTTATAGCTCCCTTTTTGTGCTTAATCATTATTAAAGATACTCTTGAAATTTTTAACTTAGAATTTAAAGGAGATTTTATTATAAGTTTTTTATTTATTTTTTTACTTGCTCCTCTTTTTATAGTGAAAATATGGCCTCTTAAACCTTTGAAAGATCCTTTTTTAAGAAAAATTATTTTAGAATTTTTATTTTCTCAAAAAATAAAATTTAAAGAAATTTACGAGATTCATGAAAAAGAAAAGAAACTTTATACTGCAGGAATAATAGGCATTTTCCCTCCTTTTAGATATCTTTTTTTTTCTAAAAACTTATTAGAAATTTTAACACCCGAAGAAATATTAGGAGTCTTAGCTCATGAAATAGGACATCTTAAAAGAAAACATTTTTTTTGGCTTTTATTGGTTATTTTAAATTTTCCCTTTTTTCTTTTGCTCTCTTTAACACTGATATTTTATCCTATATTTTGTTTAACTAAAATTTTCAATTTCTCTTTTCTAGAACCACTTATAACATTTTTCTTTATAACTTTGTCTTTTATTTACTTAAGGTATATTTTTGCTTACTTTCTAAGACAATTTGAAAGAGAGGCAGACCTTTATTCTCTTTACCTTTTGAGGGACGAAAAACCTTTAATAACTGCCTTGCTTAAAATAGGAGAAGTTACTAAACAATTATATAAAAAAAGCTGGCATCACTATGGAATTTTGGAGAGAATTGAATTTTTGAAAAAAGCTAAAAAAGAATCTCTTTTTTTAAAAAATTTTACCAAAAAATTAAAAATTTTTCTTATTTTTTGGATATTTTTTAATTTATTTTCCGTTTTTTTATTTCAAAACTGGATTTTTTCTTTTTTGATAAACTTTTTCAATGCCTTAAAGTTGACTATTTTTTCTTAAAGAAATTTTTAACTTAAAGTACTGTTTTTGTATTAAAAATACTTTTTCGTTAGTTTTTAGAAGTACTTAGTATCTCAAAGTTTAAGTAAACTTTCTCAAAATAGAGTCTTTTTTATAAAAAAGGTTTAAAGTCGGCTTTATATTTGATTCTCTATAGATTATAGATAAAAAACGGAGGAGGCGGGATTCGAACCCGCGGCACGAGCTTTTAACCCGTGCACTCGCTTAGCAGGCGAGCGCCTTCGACCTCTCGGCCACTCCTCCATTTTAAATTAAAAAATTCCGGGGCGTGGATTCGAACCACGATTCTGGGATCCAAAGTCCCATGTCCTGCCAGTTAGACGACCCCGGAATTTTTTTATAATATAACATTTTTTCTTAAGTTTGTAAAGGGGGTGTATGAATCCTTTCTGTATTATACCAAATCAATAGGTTCTCGGTTAAATCCCTCTTATGTCCTCTTTTAGCTCATCTTCTCTATAATCTATAAAACCCTATTTAAAACTCCTGTTAAACCTTCTCTACCTTTGTCAACTTTTGGATAAGACTTTCTATATTATTTTCTAAAAACCGACGAAACTTATGCACCCTTAGAAAAAGTATTCTTAAAATCTAGCTATAGTGTTCTATGAGCCCTAACTTGTGAAGAGACCAACTTTAGATCTGCCTCCATCATAATTTGCACAAGTTCTCTAAAACTTGTCCTTGGCTTCCAGCCAAGTTTTTCATAAATTTTTCTAGGATTTCCTAAAAGAATATCTACTTCTGCAGGTCTGTAAAATTCAGAAGAAATTTCTATGATTGTTTTTCCTGTCTTTTGGTCAATCCCTCTTTCTTCTGTTCCTTTACCTTTCCAGACAAGTTGGAACCCACATACTTCAGCAGCTATTTCTACAAACTCTCTCACTGAATGGGTTTCTCCAGTAGCTACTACATAATCTTCTGGAGTATCTGCCTGAAGCATAAGCCACATGGCCTCTACATACTCGGGAGCATATCCCCAATCTCTTTTAGCTTCAAGATTACCTAATATTATTTTATCTTGAAGTCCGTACTTAATTCTGGCCAACCCATAGGTTATTTTTCTTGTTACAAATTCAAGTCCCCTCAAAGGAGACTCATGATTAAAAAGAATTCCATTTACTGCAAACATGCCATAGGCTTCTCGATAATTTTTTGTAATCCAAAAAGCAAAAAGTTTGGATACTCCGTAGGGACTGCGAGGATAGAAAGGAGTATTTTCATCCTGAGGTATAGCCTGTACTTTTCCAAATAGTTCACTCGTTGACGCCTGATAAAATCTAACTTCGGGCATAAACACTCTTAAAGCCTCAAGGATTCTCAAAACTCCTAAAGCATTTACCTCAGAAGTAAGAAGTGGTTGTTCAAAAGAAGCTTGCACAAAGCTTTGTGCAGCTAAATTATATACCTCATCCGGTTTATACTTATCTATGACCCTCATTATATTAGTAAGTTCAAGAAGATCTAAATAAACAATTTTTACTTCTTTATCAATACCCAAAGCTTTTAGTCTCCAGTAATCCCCATCAGAGCTTCTTCTGTCTCCGCCTATGACTTCGTATCCCTTTTCAAGCAAAAACTTTGCAAGATATGCCCCATCCTGCCCCCTTATACCCGTAATTAAAGCTCTTTTAACACCCATAAAACCTCCTTAGCTATTTTAATTCTCAGTTAAAAAACTTTAATATCTTAATATCATTAGTGCATAAATAATACAAAATGTTAATTTTAATGTCAAGAACTATTAAATTTTTTATAAAAAGCCTTATATATGCTTGCCAATTGTTAAGCAAAAACCTACCAACATTATTTTTTAGCCTTAGAGTTATTAACCTTTTATTTATACCATTAGTAATAGCTATTACAAGTTAACACTTAGATGCCTTGTATCAGCACCTTTTTAACTTCATAAGAGTTTAGATATAAGATATAATTCTAGATTTTCAGAACACTTTCTTCAAGGAGTTGTAAAAAAAATAAATTGGAGTAATATATTTTAAAAAATAATAAAAGGCGGTTAGCTTAGGGGTAGAGCGCCATCTTCACACGGTGGATGTCGCAGGTTCAAATCCTGCACCGCCATAATTAACTCCTTGCTCCTCTAAAAAAGAGGAGCCATAAAAGGCCAAAAGGAGGTTATTTTATGTTTGATTTTAATTTTTCTAATTTTAAAAGGTTTCGTAAGTGGGAAACTCTCTTTATTATTCATCCTGACCGAGTTGACGAAAAAAATCAAATTTTAGAAAAAATCAAAGAAATAGTTCAGGCTAAAGAAGGAGAAATTTTAAAGATCGAGGAATGGGGTATGAGAAAACTTGCTTATCCTATTCAAAAAAGGCGTCAGGGATACTATGTTTTAATTGAATTTTCGGGATTAGCAAGTTTGCCTAAAGATTTGGAAGAATTTTTTAGAGTAGATGAAAGAATTATTAGATTTATTATAGTAAAACTAGAAGAGACTTACAAAAAAAAGGAAACGGAGGTAGCTCATGGATAATCCTGTAATTATAAAAAAGAGAGTATTTCCTAGAAAAAAGATTTGTAAATTTTGTACAGACCCTAATTTAAAAATAGATTATAAAAATCCTGAAATACTCATTCCTTTTTTAAATGAAAAAGGCATGATTTTACATCGTAGACAGACTGGAACCTGCGCTTATCATCAAAGAAGACTTACCAATGCTATTAAAATAGCAAGAATTATGGCCCTTTTACCCTTTGTTGCAGATATAGAGATAGAGTAGCGCAAAAAGGAGGTTTTATAATGGAAGTTATTTTAAGAACAGATGTTCCCAAGCTTGGTAAGGCAGGAGATGTTGTAAAAGTAAAAGATGGTTTTGCAAGAAACTATCTTATCCCTAAAGGATTAGCTGTTCCAGCTAATCAAAAGACTTTAAAAGCTTTAGAAAATCAAAGAAAAATTTTCTTAGCTAAGGCTGAAAGAGCAAAAAGAAAACTTTTAACCACAGCTGAAAAATTAAAAGGACTTGTTCTTACTACTTATAGAAAAACTATAGAAGAAGATAGAATATTTGGTTCGGTAAGTACTGCTGACCTTTTAAATCTTCTAAAAGAAAAAGGAATTGAAATTGATAAAAAGCAAATTCTTTTGGAGGAGCCTATTAAAAAATTGGGAATATATGAAATTCCTATCAAGTTATCCTCAGATTTAATAGTAAATATTAAGTTAGAAGTATTAGAAGAAAAATAAAAATTTTAAAAAACTAATGCCTTCTGAAAAAAAAAGTAAAAAAAGTAAAACTTCTGAGTTAGAAGTTATTTTTTCTCAGGAAATTTTACCTCCTCAAGACCTTCAAGCAGAGAGATATTTATTAGCCAGCATTTTTGTTGATCCATCTTCTATAATAAAAATTATTGATTATATAAAACCTGAAGATTTTTATTCTTTGGCTCATAGACTTATTTATTCTGCCTGTCTTTCTCTTTTTGAAAAAGATGAGCCAATTGATATTGTAACTGTTTATAATGAACTTGAAAAAAAAGGAGATACAGAAAGAGCTGGAGGAGCAAGTTATCTTTCTGAAATAGCTGGACTTCTTCCAACTTCAGCTCATATTTTTCATTACGCTAAAATTGTTAAGGAAAAAAGTATTTTAAGAGAAATAATTAGAATAAGTCAAGACTTAATTTATCGAGCTTATTACTCTGGAGAAGATTCTCAGGAAATTTTAAATTATGCAGAAAAAGAATTTTTTGAAATTTCTTATTATGGAAAAAAGGAAAGTTTTGTAGTTTTAAAGGAAGTAATTAAAGAAACTATTAAATATTTAGAAACTTTATATCAAAGAGGAGAAACCATAACAGGGATTCCAACTGGATTTCCTGATTTAGACAAAATGACGGCAGGGCTTCAGAGGGGAGATTTAATAATTTTAGCTGGACGACCGGGTATGGGTAAAACAGCTTTAGCTTTAGACATAGTTAGAAATGCCTGTAAACTTTCTAAAGTAGGAGCTGCTATTTTTTCGTTAGAAATGAGTAAAGAGCAGCTTTCTGCTAGGCTTCTTTGTGCAGAGGCTAAAGTTAATTTTCAAAAATTTCGTACAGGTAATTTGGAACCCTTTGAATGGCAGAAAATAATTCAAGCAGCTAACACCTTAAGTCAATTACCTATTTATATAGATGATACTTTAGGAGTAAATATTTTAGAAGTTAAAGCTAAGGCTCGTAAACTACTTAAAGAAATCCCTCTAGGATTAATTGTGATAGACTATCTTCAGCTTATGAAAAGTTTAGAAAAAAAAGAAAGAAGAGAACAAGAAATTTCGGAAATTTCAGCAGGCTTAAAAGCACTTGCTAAAGAATTAAATGTACCTGTTTTAGCCCTTTCTCAGTTAAACAGAAAAGTAGAAGAGCGTCCGGACAAAAGACCTCAACTTGCTGATTTAAGAGAATCCGGAGCTTTGGAACAAGATGCAGATGTAATTTTGTTTATTTATAGAGACGAATTTTATAACAAAGACAGCCCTGAAAAAGGCATTGCTGAAATTATAATTGGAAAACAAAGAAACGGCCCAACAGGAAAAATAAAATTAGCCTTTCTTTCTCAATACTCATCCTTTGGAAGCCTAGAAACATCTATTTAACTTTTTTAAATTTTTATTTCTCTAACCTTTTCTTTAATTTTATATCGTGACGATAATATTGATTAATTTTCTATGCCAAGCTATTTCAAGCATAAGAACTTTTAATTAACAAACTAGTTAAACAAGAAAAAGGAGTCTTTACAGAATAAATAATTTCTACTAAATGAAACCATTAGCTTTAAAAAAATTTTTATCTAGGAAAAAAATATTCTAAAACTTCTTTAGATTCTTTTTTAGATGGAAATACATATATCCAAAGTTCGCTCATGATTTCCAAAGGATAAATTTGATTACCATAGGATTGAGTTCCTTGGTCAACTTTAACGGAGATTGCCCACCATCCAGGTTCTTCAAAGTTAACTATAAAAAAACCATTTTTAGCAAGTTTAACCTTTTTTCTAAGAAGAGGATAGTTTATATTCCCTTCGGAGTCTTTAGGAACTTCTTCTAAGCTTAAAAAATGGGGACTAAATTTTTCCACCTCGATCCATCCATCTTTTAAAGGACGACTTTTATACCATACTTGGCCCCAAAAAATTGCTCCACTTTTTAATCCATAAGGTCTGGTAAAAGGTTTTATTTCCAGTTCAAAACCACAAAGATTATCCCAATTTTTTTCTACTTCTACATGCCATGGAGTTTTTACATAAACCTTTCTTAACTTATTCTCAGGAGTTAAAAATATTTGATTTTCTACACAAATAAGGTAATCTCCTTTTTCGTTTGGAAAAAGCTTTAATTCGTAGGCAATTTTATTAGTGTTACTTCTTAAGTCTTTAAGTTCTTTTCTAAGAAGAACTATTTTTTCCTTCTTTTTTTGAGGACTAATAAGAAAAAACTTAGAAGGTGCTTTTAAATCAAACAAAATTCCAAAACTTAGTTCCGCTTTTCCTAAATAAAAAACTTTTTCTTTTCCCAGTTTTCCATAATTTTCTTCGTAAGAAACCAAAAAAATTTTATAAGCATTGACAGAAGAAAAAAGAATAAAATTAAATAATAAAAAAATTATAAAAATAAAAGTATATCGCAGAAAAAAAATCATTAAGTAAATCTATTTAAAATCCAAGAAATAATAGCACTTTTTAGTTTTAATTCTTGCTCAGGAGTAAGACAAGTTAACCAGTATTTTATCCACTTTTGTAATCTATTAAGATGAATTTTAGGAATTTTTTCTCCAAAAACTTGTTCCAAAGCTTTTAGATACCAGATAAAGATAGCTTGAAGTGGCATAAACTTATATTCTAAAGTAATAGGATACAACATTTCATAAAAAGCTCTGTTAGTGAATTTTTTTTCATTTTCGTTAGGAAATCTTCTAATGCTTAATTTAGAACTTTTTACTTCTGAAGAAAATTTTTGAAATTCTAAATTTTTAAGAAACTCCAGATTTTTTTGAAGAGTGTAAACTTTTTCTTGGTTTTGGCGAATAATTTCATCTTGAAGAGACAATAAAGCAAGAGGATTTTCTCTTTCTTTATAATACTTAATCAATTTTTGTTTTAGAATAGATTTTCTTGAACGTCCTCCCATAAAATTCACATCCTTTTAAAAGTATAAGTAATATTTTTATAATAAACACAAATTTCTTTTTTTCAATAAGCTTGATAGTACATATAATTGCCAAGATGATTGCCAAATAAAATTACTACTTTCTATTTCTCAAATTTCCTTTTTCCTTATTCATAAATTTTATTAAACATCTATCAAATTCTTGGAAATCTACATAAGGTCTTGGAAAATTATTAATAAGGAGTAAAATTATAAAAACCTTTTTAAAAGTTTAAGAAGTGCCCCTGTAGCTCAGCAGGATAGAGCACGAGATTCCTAATCTCGGGGTCGTGGGTTCGAATCCCGCCAGGGGCATTTTTAATAATTTAACTTTAATTTGGGTTTTAAAAAATTAGAAAAATTTCTTTTTTAGCTGTCAAAGTGAGTACGGTATATAAAAAGGAATAAATAAGTTAAGCTAGGGAAATTTTTTTAAAAAAAAGATAAATTCAAGCCAATGTCATATGGACTTATATAAGGAGTTGTAAAAAAAATAAATTGGAGTAGTATATTTTAAATAATAAAGGGCGGTTAGCTCAGGGGTAGAGCGCCATCCTCACACGGTGGATGTCGCAGGTTCAAATCCTGCACCGCCCATTTTTATTTTTAAGTATTTTAATTTACTTTTTGCATAAGTTCATAAACTAATTACTTCTCCACTTTTAAGAAACTTAACTTTATTTTTAAAGTATTTTCTTAATTCTTTTTTAATAACCTTTTCAAAAGGAAACTTTAAGTGAAAAATAAAAATTTTTTCTGGAGCTTCTCTAAAGTGAGAAACTGCTAAATAAAGAAGTTTAGGAGTTAAATGTCCTGTATTTAAGGCTAAACTTTCCATTTCGTCAGGAAAAGAAACTTCGGCAATTAAAAATTTGATTTCCTTATCAGCCAACTTCTTCCAAGTTTCTGGATAATAGGTTGTATCTCCAGTATAAAAAAAATTTTTATTTTCGGCTTCAACAAAATATCCTACAGCTGGAACCGAGTGATTCATTCGGTAAGCAGTAATTTTATATTTTTCAATTAAGACAGGCTTTTCTTCTTCTAGAGTTTCAAATCTTAAAATAGAATTGTAAGGGCTAGGAATTATTGAAAAGTCTGGCCAGATTTTAAAGTTAAAGAGATAATTTTTGAGATCTTCTATGACTTCTTTTATAGAAAATAGCCTTATAGGTTGAAAACTTTTATTAAGAATTAAATTGTCGGCTAAAAAGGGAATATCTTTTATGTGGTCAAGATGAGCATGAGTAATAAAGATGTATTTAATTTGAGCTTGAGCTTCTATAGTTAGAGAAGCTGCCGAAGCTCCTGCATCAAGTAAGATGCAACTATTTAGTAGAAAAGAGGGAAGTTTTCGTCCACTCAGATAGGAACCCGAATTTCCAAGAATTTTAATTTTCATAAAGAGTTTATTTTTTTTAATACTTTAACAAAAGCTTCCACCACAAGAGGGTCAAATTGGGTTCCAGATTGTCTTTTTATTTCTTCTAAAGCCTTTTCAGGAGATAGACCTTTTCTGTATGGTCGGTCGGTAGTCATAGCATCATAAGCATCAGCCACAGCAATAATTCTGGCTATAAACGGAATTTCTTTGTTTTTTAACTTTTCAGGATACCCTGAACCGTTATATTTTTCATGATGATACTTGACTCCCAGAATAACTTCCTTTAAGTGTTTTATATGTTTAAGAATTGCCTCTCCATAAAGAGTATGATTCTGAATTTCACGGAATTCTTCTTCCGAGAGTTTACCTTCTTTAAGAAGAATACTATCTCTTATTCCTATTTTTCCGATATCGTGAAGAACTGCAGCTAACTTTAAAGTTTCAAGGTCCTTTTTATTTAAACCCAGCTCCATACCTATTAGTACACTGTAATCCATAACTCTCTTAGTGTGTCCTCCAGTATAAGGGTCTCTTTTTTCTATAGCGTCAGCTAAAGCTAAGGTTACTGAATACATAGTTTCTTTAAGCTCTTCGTAAAGTTTTGCATTTTCTATAGCTACCGCAATTTGAGATGAAAGAGCTTTCAGTAATTCTAAATCGTATTCTTTAAAAATTCCTTCTCTTTTATTAATGGCTTGAAGAACCCCTATAAGTTTTTCTTTTATAATTACAGGCACACAAATCATACTTTTGGTAACAAATCCTGATTTTTTGTCAGCATCTTTAAAAAATCTTGGATCAGCTTGTACATCGTTTACTATTTCAGGTTTACAGTGCTGAGCAACCCAACCTGCTATTCCTTCTCCTAGTTTTAATCTTAAAGTTTTTACTTTTTCTCCTTTTTCTCCTAAAGCTACATCAAAGTAAAGCTCTTGAGTCTCTTCATCATAAAGAAGAAGACTTCCTGCTTCACAGTTAAGTAATTCCATGCAAGCCTCTATAGCCCTTTTTCTTATTTCTCCAATCTCTAAGGATGAATTCAAAAGAGTTGAAAACTTAAAAAGCTTCTGTAAATGTTCGTAAAATATAGTTTTTTTGTCTACATTTTCATTTTTCATATAAGATTAATTTTTACTTAAAGTCTTTGTTCTCACAAACCTTAACCCAAAACACTTACAATAAATTTTAAAAATTTTTTTAAATTTTAAAGTATACCAAAAAAAAATTTAAAACTCAATAAGCATTAAGGGATGTGTTTATAGCTAATTTTTACGATTTCTCTCTAAAATTTTTATCTCATACAAATCGCTTTTTTTAGCAAAGATAGTCTTTTAGCTAAAGATTATCGGAAGACAAGATAACAAGAGCTAATTTTCCATAAAAATTTGACACACCTGCTCTAAAACAACTAAAAAACTTTTCTTATTTTTGAAAATCGTTTGTCAATTTTCTTGTGAGCTCTTACGCTAATAATCATTTTTAAAATCTCTTTTAAGTTTTCTTGGAAATTAAAAGGTTGATTAAAAAATAAAAAGTTTCGTTAAAACGCAAAAAACAAGATTTAAAAAAATTATATTGACAAGATAAAAAAAAGTTTTTTAATAAGAAAGAGTTTTCTCCAGAGGTTTTCTTTTTATGTTCAAGATATACAAGTCTGAAAAAGGAATGATAGTTCCTGCAGAAAATGTGGGCCCATATACCTGGATATGTCTTTTTAATCCTACTGAAGAGGAAATTTCTTATGTGGAAACTAAACTTCAGATTTTTCCGGAATTTTTAAGATATCCCCTGGATGAAGAAGAGAGACCTCGTTTGGAAAGAGAAGAACAGCAATTGCTTATTATTATTCGTATTCCTGACCCTATGTCCAAAGGCCTTTATGTCCGTTATGAAACTATACCTATAGGTATTATTCTTACTGAAGAAAATATTATAACTATTTGTTTAAAGGAACATCCTATTTTTGAAGAGTTTATCACCTTTGCCAATAAGCAGAAAAATTTTGATTTGAGAAATCCTGTTTCCTTTATTTTGAACTTTTTTCTTCTAGGTACAACCTCTTACATAAAGTTTTTGCGTCAGATTGACAAAATTATAGAAGAATACGAGGAAGCTCTTTTTAAGGCTTTGGCTAACGAAGAGTTTTTAAGAATTTTAAACATAGAAAAAACTTTAACCTACTTTAACACCTCGTTACAGGGCAACGACATGGTTCTTACTAAAATTCAAAGTGGAAGATACATAAGGCTAACCGAAGAAGATTTAGAACTTTTAGAAGATGTTCAGATAGAAAATAAACAAGCTATTGAAATGACTAAAATTTTTACCTCTATTTTAGCAAATACTATGGATGCTTATGCTTCTATAATTAACAATAATGTAAATGTAATTATGAAGTTTTTAGCCAGTATGGCAGTGATTTTATCTATACCTAACATAATCTACAGTATGTACGGGATGAATATACCTCTTCCTTTTCAAGAACTTGAACCTCTTAAGGGTACTTCTTCTGCATTTTTTATAGTTAACTTGATAATACTTGGCATCTGTTCTTTTTTGTACTTAATTTTTAGAAAAAAAAGATACCTTTAAATGTTTGACTTAAGTATTTTTATCTTAGGGTTGATTCAAGGATTTACCGAATTTTTACCTATTTCAAGTACTGGACACCTGATTTTATTTTCAAACCTATTTGGCACTCCTTCTTGTTTAGCATGGGATGCCTTTCTTCATCTTGGCTCTTTTATAGCTATTTTACTATACTTCTGGAAAGACCTTAAGAAAGTTTTTCAGTATAAGTGGCTTATACTGGCAGCTGTAATTCCAGGAGGAGTTATTGGATTAACTTTAGAACACTTTATTGAAGAATATTTTAGAAATCCTTTGTATGTAGGACTTAACCTCATTTTAATGAGTATTCCTATGATACTTGGAGAAAAAATTGGCTCTAAGTCCTCTACTATTGAGGAGCTAAGTCTTAAAAAAGCTTTCTTTATTGGTTTAACTCAGGCTTTGGCTCTTATTCCAGGAACTTCACGAAGTGGTATAACAATTTCCGCAGGGCTTTTGGTTGGACTAAAAAGAGAAGAAGCTGCTAAATTTTCCTTTTTAGCAGGAGCTCCCCTTATCCTAGGAGCAGGTTTATACAAAAGTCTAGAACTTTTTAAAAACTCTAACTTTTCTCTTAGTATTGCTGGAATGGGCTTTTTTTCCGCTTTAATTTCAAGCTTTTTAGCTGTAGCTTTTTTAATTCCCTTCTTAAAAAAACATTCGCTTTACTTTTTTGTAGTTTACCGCGTAGCTTTAGCCGTTTTAATTATAAGTTTTATTATTTTATAATTTTTTTAAAAAAATTTATGGAGAATCGGTATGGAAGAAAGTATTTTAGAAAATTTAGAATTAGAAACGGAAGAAGTTTATATTAGAGGAAAAGAGATAAAAATTTTAAAACCTAAAAAACTTGAAGATGTCTTTCAGGGAGACCCTTTTTTAGAAGTTGAGAAGTTTCCCTTTTGGTTTAAAGTGTGGGAGGGAAGCATAGTTTTAGCTGACTATCTTGCTACTTTAAGGTCTCCAAAAAAAATTTTAGAACTTGGAGCTGGATTGGGATTGCCAAGTTTGGTAGCTTCAAGTTTTGGTCACGAAGTAGTAGCTTCTGATTACGAAATTCTTCCCCTAAAGCTTGTTGAACTTTCTGCCAAAGTTAACAATTTGACGGTAAAAACTTTATTTCTTGACTGGAAAAATCCTCAAGTTTCTGAAAAATTTGATCTAATAGTAGGAGCCGAAGTGGTTTTTAAAAAAAGTCTTTTTGATCCACTTTTAGAAATATTTAAAAACTTTCTTAACGAAGAAGGAGAAGTTGTTTTAGCTCACTCGTCAGAAAGAAAAAGAGTTCTAATTCCCTTTCTCTATAAAGCTCAAGCTTTTTTTCAGGTTTTAACCAGTATAAGAAGATTAAAATCTCAGGAAGAAACTGTAGAAGTGGTACTAAATAGACTTGTTCCTAAAAAAGAAACCTAGCTTACTTTAGACCTTGAAAGTAAGACATCTTTTAGAAATTCTTAAAATTGAGCTTTCCAAAATTGAACCTCCTGATTATGCTAGATGGGAGGCACTTTTAATTCTTTCTCATTTTTTGAATCTTTCTCCACTTAAAGTGTATCTTTTTCGTGAAAATACTTTAGAAGAAGAGATGGTAGAAAAAATTTTTTCTGTATTAGAAGAAAGAAAAACAGGAAAACCTCTGCCTTATATTTTAGGGGTAGTTTACTTTTTTGGTAGACCCTTTTACATAGAGGAAGGCGTTTTTATTCCCCGTTCAGAGACTGAGGTTCTCATTTCTGCTTTTCTAGATTTTAATCTTCAAGAAGGCTACATTTTAGAACTAGGTGTAGGTTCTGGAGTAATTGGAATTACTCTTCTTTTGGAAAGACCACGACTGAAGGTCATTGGAATAGAAATAGATACCAAAGCTTTAGAGATTACCAAAAAAAATGCTCGTCTTCACAAAGTTGAAGAAAGATTTCTTTTAATAAGAGGAAACTGGTTTGCGCCTCTTAAAGAGGGCGAAATTTTTTCTGCTATAGTTTCAAATCCTCCTTATCTCTCAGAAAAAGAATGGGATAGTTTAGACCCCAGTGTGAAAAACTTTGAACCTAGAGAAGCTCTTGTTTCAGGTAAAGATGGAACGGAGTATCAAGAAGAGCTATTAAGGAAGGCATCTTTATTTTTGAAAAAAAAAGGTTTTTTATTTTTTGAAATAGGATATAATCAAGACCAAAGGATAGAAGTTTTACTTAAAAAGTATTGTTGGGAGTTTGAGTTTTACGAGGACCTGAGAGGATACAGGAGGGTGGTTGTGGCATGGAAAGCATGAAAAAATATTTAATTAAAGGGGGAAAACCTTTAAGGGGAGAGGTTAAAGTTTCTGGAGCCAAGAATGCAGCCCTTCCGGCTATTTCAGCTACGCTTTTGGCAAAAGGAACTTACAGACTAAAAAATGTTCCACGTGTAAGAGATGTTTTTGTGATGCTAAGTATTTTAGAATATTTAGGAGCTAAATGGGAATTTGAAAAAGATATTTTGAAAATAGATACTTCAGGGATTTTCAAAACGGAAGTTCCTTACGAACTTGCTCATCAGATGAGAGCATCTATTTTGTTTTTAGGAGCCCTGGCAGGGGGAATGGGAGAAGGAAGGGTGCCTATGCCAGGGGGATGTGCTATAGGTAAAAGGCCTGTTGACTTTCATCTTAAGGGACTTTCTTTACTCGGAGCAGAGGTTATTCTTGACCACGGAGACCTAGTAATTAAAGCTCCAAAACTTAAAGGAGCGACTCTTATTTTAGATTTTCCTTCAGTTACTACAACCGAAAATTTGCTTATGGCGTCTGTGGTCTCAGAGGGTGAAACAGTTATAAAAAATGCAGCTAGAGAACCTGAAGTGGTTTTTTTAGGAGAAATGTTAAAAAAAATGGGAGCTGAAATAAAAGGTTTGGGAGAAGATACCATTTATATAAAAGGTAAGAAAAGACTTAAATCCGTAGAAATAGAAATCATTCCTGACAGAATTGAAGCTGGAACTTTTATGGTTATTCCTGGTCTTTTTGAGGAGGGAGAAATAATAGTTAAAAACATTCCAGTGCATTACCTGGAAACTCCTATTCAAAAGTTAGTAGAAATAGGTTTAAAAATAGAAAAAGTGGATAAGGAAACTTTAAAGATTAAAAGGGTAGGGGCCTTGAAAAGTACTAAAATTTTTACCTCTCCTTTTCCAGGTTTTCCAACAGATCTTCAACCTCAGTTTGCCGTGCTCCTAACTCAAGCTGAGGGAATTTCTATTATTACTGAAAATCTTTTTGAAAATCGGTTCCTGTATGTGTTTGAGCTAAACAGAATGGGTGCAGACATAAAAGTAGAAAATAGAACTGCTATCATAAGAGGTCCTACATCTCTTGAGGGTTCTCCTGTAAAAGCTACAGATTTAAGAGCTGGAGCTGCCTTGGTTTTAGCAGGACTTTGTGCTAAAAATACTACCACTATATATAATGTAGAACTTATAGAAAGAGGTTATGAAAATCTAATAGATAAGCTTAAAAACTTAGGAGCAGAAATTACTTTAGAATCAAAAAAGTGAGAGTTACAAATCTAAAACATATTTTAAAGCAGGAACACGCAGTAAATCTTTTTCAACTTGCTTTGAAAAAAAGAAGACTTTCCCATGCGTATCTTTTTACTGGACCCGAAGGAGTGGGTAAAGAAACTACAGCTTGGGCTTTTATGTTTCACCTTTTTTGTGAAAAAAACTCAGAAGATCCTTGCGGAGGGTGTAAAAGCTGTAAAAAACTTCTAAAAGAATTACATCCAGATGTACTTAAAATTTATCCAGAAAAAAGAGAGATCACTATTGACCAGATAAGAAGTATAAACAGTTTTATAAAGTATCCTCCTCTTGAAGGAAACTACAGAATAGTATTAATAAAACCTGCCGAAAAAATGAATTTACAGGCTTCCAATGCCCTGCTTAAGTCCTTAGAGGAGCCACCTTCCTATGTTATTTTTATTCTCATTACAGAAAATTTTACTCAGCTTTTACCTACCATTGTGTCTCGTTCTCAGGTAGTTCGCTTTAGAACCCTTTCTTCAGAAGTAATTAAAAACTTTTTGATGAAAAAACTTTCTTATGAGGATAAAATAGCCGAAACTTTGGCTGAAATTTCTCAAGGAAGTCTTGGAAAAGCTATAGAAATCATGGAAAGGGGATTAATAGAAGAACTACATGCTTTTGTGAATGCTGGTTTTTGTTCAGACCAAATTTTTAAGTTCAAAATAGCAGAAAGAGTGGCTAGTTTTGAACTAAGAACTTGGGAACTATTCTTTTATGTTTTGTCTGTGTGGATCTGGAAGTCTTATCTTAAAAAAAAATATAATCTGCCTTATCCTTCTGCCTTTCCTCAAGAACTTTTTAATCAGAATCCTTTTACGGCTTTAAAAGTTATTTACGAAGCTAAAATAGCTTTAGAACACTATGTAAATCCGGAGCTAGTATTTTATTGGCTGTTAATCAAAATTTTCAATCAGGAAGCTTAACAAGAGGATTTAACAGACCATCAGGGTCAAAAATTTTTTTTAATTTTTTTATAATTTCTATCTCTAAAGGGCTTAACTCTAAATTAACGTAACTTCTTTTGGTGTATCCTATGCCGTGTTCCCCTGAAATGGTTCCCGAAAGTTCTAGTACCTTTTTTATAATATTTTCTCTAACTTCCAAGGCTTTACCTCTTTTTTCTTCTTCGAAAAGAAGGTTTACATGGAAGTTTCCATCTCCTGCATGACCAAAACAACTTATAAAAATTCCACTTTCACTTTCTAACTTTCTGATTTCGGACAAAAGAACTTTCATAAATCTTCTGGGAACTACTACATCGTCAGCTATTTTAGAAGTTCCTAAAACTTTCAGAGCAGGAGAAAGAGCTCTTCTAACTTCCCAGAGAACCTCTATATCTTTTTCTTTTTCTGCTTTTATAAATCTGATGCTATTTTGAGAATAAAATTTTTCAATTTTTGTAATAAGCTCCCTTACTTCAGAAGCACTCCCATCAAATTCTAAAAAAAGTAAAGACCTGACCCCGGGTTCTAAATCTAAGGGAATTTTAAATCCGGAAGTCTGTTTTAGAGCTTTAATACTTGTTTGGTCTATAAATTCACTACTTGCAGGAGTTAATCCTGCCTTTAAAATTTGGGAGATAATTTCTAGGGGTTCTTCTTCTAAAGTGTGAAAAGAAAGAAAAAGGATTCTCTTTTCTGGATAAGGCAAAACTTTTAAAAAAATTTCTGTAAAAACCCCAAGAGTTCCTTCAGAACCTACAAAAAGGGAGGTTAAGTTATAGGAAGTAGCTTTTTTTAAAGTGGGAGGACCAGTTTTTAAAACTTTTCCTCCGGGTAAGACCACTTCTAGAGCTAGCACATAATCTTTGGTAGTTCCGTATTTTAAACCTCTTGGACCTCCTGCACCAGTGGCTATGTTTCCTCCAATAGTTGAAAAATTCATACTTGCTGGGTCTGGAGGATAAAAAAGTTCAAATCTTTTCAGATAAGCCTTTAGTTCTCCATTTAAAACTCCAGGTTCAACTCTTACAATTCTTTCCTCCTCATAAAGCTCTAAAATACGATTCATTCTAGAAAAACACAAAATCACACCTCCAGTATGAGCCAGAGCACTTCCTGTAGTAGAAGTCCCACTCCCACGAGGAGTAAGTGGAATTTGATGCTCCTTTATCCATCTTAAAACCTCTATAACTTCCTCCTTTTTATCTGGTAAAATTACTGCCGAAGGAATTCTTATAAGAGAAGATGCATCATAAGAATAAGAAAGTAGTTCTTCTTCACTTAAAAAAACCTTTTCTTTTCCTAAAAGCTCCCGAAGTTTTTCAAATATTTTGAATTTCTTTCTCCTCAGAAATTTCATTTTTAATTTCCTTAATCAAAAATTCTATTTTCATTTTCAATTCACTACTTTGAAGTAGTTTTTTTTCTAGAGTTTTTAAGCTATAGATAATTGTCGAATGTTCTCTTTTAAGAATACTTCCTATTTCTTTTAAGGATTTTTGAGCTAGATTTCGTAGACAGTATATAACTGTTTGCCTGGAAAGTGAAAGATGTTTTTTTCTGGAAAAAGAAAAAAGGTCTTCTTTGCTTACCCCCCAAAATCTACAAACAGTGTCTATAATTATTTCAACTCTGGGATCCTCTTCTCTAGGTATACCCATTTCAATAATTAATTCTTTAGCTAGCTCAAGAGATATAGGCTCTTTAAGTAGTGAAGCTCTAGCAATTAATCCAAGAACTGCACTTTCAAGCTTTCTTACATCTCCTCTTAAGTTACGAGCTAGAAACTCTACTACTTCATATGGTAAGTTGTAACCAAGTTTTTTAGCTTTGTGCTTTAAAATTTTTTTTCTGGTCTGAAAATCGGGATTCTCTAGCTTGATAATAAGCCCGCAAGAAAGACGAGAAGTTAAACTTGAGTCCATTTTAGGTAACTCCTGAGGAAGCTTTAACGAAGTAAAGATAACAGTTTTTCCACTGTCCAAAAGATAGTCAAGTAAAAGCGCCAGCTCACTTTGAGTATACTCTTTACCTGAAAAAAAATGAACTCCCTCTAAAAGCAAAACTTGACACTGTTCTCTTATTTTTTCCTTAAAACTCTCTATCATTCCAGAACGAAGATACTTTATCATGTAGTTTAAAAAGTCTTGAGCAGTAAGATAATAAACATGTGAAAAATTTCTTTCTAGTAATTTGTTACCCACTGCTTGAGTAAGGTGAGTTTTACCCAGGCCAAAGTTTCCATAAAGATAAATAAGATAACCTTTAGGCACCTCCTCTGCTACCTTATAACATACGTTATAAGCCAATTCATTACACTTTCCCGTTACAAATTCTTCAAAAGTATACTTAGAGGCTAATTTTCTTCCTATAAGAGAAACAGGGTTGTAAGGAATGTAAAGTTGTTCCGGTTTATAACAACTTTCTCGAACCAAAAATTCGTATTCATTCAAGTTAAAGTCTTTCAATACACTATTTATAATCTCAGAATAGTTTTCTTTTATCCAGTTTTTAGAAAATTCATTAGGAACTTCTAAAATCAGTTTCCTCTGAACGATCCTTCCCTGTAAAGGTTCAAACCATACTTTGAAAATATTTTCAGCAACCAGTTCCTTTATCTTTCCCTTTATCTTTTCCCAATTAACATTTCCTTTTTTTGCTTTCATTAAAATAAAAACTTACCCCTAAAAACCTAAAATAGCAAACGCAAAAGTAGGAATTTTCTGGCAGTTTTAAATCTTCTTTCTCAAATTTAAAATTTGACAACAGATTAAGCACTTAGTTTATTAAAAACTTGCCAGAATTGAATTTTTTTAAAGTTTAAATTCGGATTTTTTCTAAGGTTAAAACATTATTTTTTGTATCCTTTTATTTTTTTAAGTTTTTCTATCTTTTTTTTTAATTTTTGTTATTTTTAATTTTTATTTTCAAAAGAGAAGGTTAAAAATTTTTTTTAAAAACCCTTATCTTTTATGGCATGCTATAAAATGTTGATTTGGTCTGACTTTTAGTTCCGGAGGTATTTCAGAGCATTCTTTTTCTCTTTCCGGACACCGACTAAAAAATTCACATCCTTTAGGTCTAAAAAATGGACTTGGCACTTCCTCCTGGACAATCATTACCTTTTTTTTATCCGTTTTTGAAATAACTTCAGGTCTGGAATTAAAAAGAAGAAGAGTATAAGGATGATGAGAAACTTTTTTAAAAAGTTCTTTTTTAAAAATTTCAACCACTTTTCCCAAATACATTACTACTATAAAGTCTGCCAAGTAAAGAGCTACTGGAATGGAGTGAGTTATAAGAAGATAGCTTAAATTTAGAGACTCTTTAAGTCTTCTTAACAAGTTTAAAATCTGAGCTTGGATAGTCACATCGAGAGCTGAGGTGGGTTCATCAAGAACTATAAGAGATGGGGTAAGCATAAGAGTTCTTGCTAAAGCAATTCTTTGTCTTTGTCCACCGCTTAAGGAATGGGGATACTTTTCTAAAACCTCGTTTCCTAGTCCAACCTTCTCTAAAACTTCTTCAGCTTTGGCTAAGGCTTTTTTTCGGTCTGAAGAAATGTTTATAAGATAAGGTTCAGTAAGTAGGTCTTTTACTTTTAATCTCGGATTCAAAGATGAATAAGGGTCCTGAAAAACTGCCTGAATTTGAGGTCTCAGTTTCCGATATTCTCTAGAACTTAAACTTTTCAAGTTTTTTCCAAACCAGAAAACTTCCCCTCTATCAGGTTTTTCTAGGTTTAGAACTATCTTTCCCAAAGTAGTTTTACCACATCCACTTTCTCCTAAAAGACTAACTACCTCTCTACTTTTAATTTTGAGACTAACCTTTAAAAGTGCGTAAAAAAAAGTTTTTTTAAACCAGAAACTCTTTATGCTATAACTTTTCCAGACCTCTTTTACTTCTATTATACACTGGTCTTCATATGCTTCAAACATAATTCCAACAACGTACCTGGTGAAAAGAATCAAAGTTTATAAGTTCGGGATGTTTTTCCTTACCTTCCTTACAAGGAGTTAAACATCTCTCCCAATACCAGCATCCTTTAGGTTTTTCTAACATACTCACCGGCATAGCTTTTGTTAAAAACTCATCATTCTTAAAAACAGAAACCAAGGTTTGAGTATAGGGATGAAGAGGATTCTCAAAAAGAACTTCTGCAGGAGCTATTTCAACTATCTCTCCAGCATAAAAAACTGCAATTCGGTCTGCCAAATGTTTGACAAGTGTTAAGTCATGAGTTATAAAGAGTAATATTAAACCTCTTTCTTCTTTTAAAGTTTTTAAAAGTTCTATAATCTGAACTTGTAAAGTAGGGTCTAAAGCAGTGGTAGGCTCATCTGCTATAAGAACTTCAGGATTTCCAGCTAGAGCCATCGCAATCATGGCTCTTTGCCTCAACCCTCCGGAAAGTTCATGAGGATAGCATTTGGCTCTAAGCTTCGGCTCAGAAATTCCGACTTCACTTAAAAGCTGATATACCCTTTCTTTTCTTTCCTTTTTAGAAAGGCTAAAGTGAACCTTTAAAACCTCTTCTATCTGCTCCTCAATGGTAAAAACCGGATTCAGAGCTGTTAAAGGGTCCTGTAAAATGATGGCTATCTTTTTTCCTCTAATTTTAAAAAGCTCTCTTTCAGGAATTTCAAAAAGCGAAATTCCATCTATAAAAACATTTCCTCTATAATGAGTAATACCTGGAGGGAAAAGTCTTAAAAGAGAAAGACCAGTTAAGGACTTTCCGCATCCGCTTTCTCCAACAATTCCCAAAGTCTGTCCTTTTTTTAAACTAAAACTAACCCCCTCAACCAGAGGAAGATAAGTATTTTTTAAACCTAAAGTTAAATCCTTTACCTCCAAAAATCCCATTTAGATACCGACTTTTAATCGTTTACAGGTCAAATAACCTATTTGACACAGTTTTAACTTCCTCAACCACCGCCACAGTTTTTTAACTCTGTAGAAAATATTTCAAAAAGAGTAGCAGGCCGAAAAGAAAGAACTTCTATCTTAACCTTTACTTTTTTTCCTGCTCCTGGATGATTGAAATCTATCTTTACTTTGTCTCCATTTATTTCTAAAATCTTAAAACGAATTTTTGAACCGTAAGAATTTAAAACTTCCTCGTACCACTTTCCTACCTCTAAGTTTTGTAAGTCCTTAAAATAAGAAAGTTCTACTTCTTTTACCAAATAGGGTAGGTGAGGACCAAAGGCACTTTCCGGAGGAAGAACTATTTCAATTATGTCTCCTGTTTTCTTTCCTATTAAAGCCTTTTCTATCTCTTCAGGAATGGGGTCCCTTCCCAAAATAAACTCAGCCTCCCGAACCTTTTCAAACCATAAAGGGTTTTCCTCCCCCTCTATCTCCATTTCATACCTTACTTTCACCTTACAGTCAAAACTAATGGAATCCATAAATACCTCCTAGTTATTTTTATTAATTTACTTAATAAATTTTAATTATTTTTCAGTAAAAATTCAAGTAGTGCCATGTGAAGCCACATCTTATTTTCTGACTGATCCCACACTACGGAATGAACTCCTTCTAAAACCTCTTCCGTAATTTCTTCTCCTCTGTGAGCAGGTAAACAGTGCAAAACTATAGCAGAGGGAGAAGCTAAAGAAAGAATCTCTTTATTTATTTGAAATCCTTTAAAAGCTTTTTTTCTTTCTTCATCTTCTTTTTCAAAGCCCATACTGGTCCATACGTCCGTATTTATTACCTCTGAATTCTTAGCTGCTTCTTCGGGATTATTTAAAATTTCTATTTGTGCTCCGTACTTTTCGTAAGCTTCTTTTAAGAGTTTGCCGTCAGGCTCGTAACCTTTGGGACAGGCTAAAGTTAACTTGAATCCTAAAAGAGCACTGGCTTCAATCCAAGATTGAGCCACATTGTTTCCGTCTCCAATCCAAACTATTTTGTCTCTGTAAAGGTCTTTTCCCTTCTCAATGACAGTCATAAGGTCAGAAAGTACCTGACAAGGGTGAAACTTGTCAGAAAGTCCATTTATTATTGGAATAGTTGAGTATTTGGCAAATTCTTCAATGGTTTCTTGAGCATAAGTCCTCAAAACTACCACATCTACATACCTTGAAAGCACTCTAGCAGTATCTTTTATCGGTTCTCCACGAGCAAGTTGCAGGTCTTTGGTAGAAAGAAAAATAGTGCTCCCTCCTAGTTTCATCATGGCTGACTCAAAAGAAACTCTGGTTCTGGTTGAAGGCTTTTCAAAAACCAAAGCTAAAATTTTTCCTTCTAGACTTCTTTTCCACATTCTAGTTCTTTTTATTTCTAAAGCCCTCTCTATAAGAAACAAAACTTCCTCTTTGGTTAAGTCCCAAATTCTAGTAATACTTTTACTTTTCATAAAAATCCCCCATCTAGCAAGTCTCAAATTTTTAATTTTTTTCTATTTTTAAAATTTGTAAAGTCTTTTAATAAATACAATTTCTCTACAAATCTTGATTTTTCTCTGAAAATTCTTATTTTTAATTATTAAAAAATTCCCTTTTTTAATTAGAAAGTCCCTTTCAAAAGAGGAGTATTTTATGCGAATAGCTCAAGTTTCTCCACTTTACGAAAGTGTTCCACCAAAACTTTATGGAGGAACTGAAAGAGTCGTCTTTTATTTAACTGAAGAACTTGTTAAAATGGGTTATGAAGTAGTTCTTTTTGCAAGTGGAGATTCAGAAACTAAGGCTAAACTAGTTCCTATATGTCCACGTGCTTTAAGACTTGACAGACACTGCAAAGATTCGTTAATTTGGCATCTTTACATGATAGAAGAAGTTTTAAAAAGAGTGAATTTTTTTGACATTGTTCATTTTCATATAGAATACTTGCACTTACCTCTGGCTAGTAAATACAAATTTGCTTTTCTCACTACACTTCATGGAAGACTTGACCTTCCTGAGTATGTTCCCTTTTTTAAAAAATTTAAGGAATATCCATTTGTTTCTATCTCCAATGCTCAAAGGAAACCGCTTCCGTGGTTAAACTGGCAGGCTACTATTTATCACGGACTTCCTGAGGATTTATACACATTTTATCCCTCCGAAGGTAAGTATCTTGCCTTTCTAGGAAGAATTTCTCCTGAAAAAAGACCAGACAGGGCTATTGAAATTGCTGAAAAATTTGGTATGAAATTAAAAATTGCTGCTAAAGTAGATAAAGCAGACGAAGTATACTTTAAAGAAGTAATTAAACCTTTGCTTAAAAGTTATTGGGTGGAGTATATTGGAGAGATCGGAGAGAAAGAAAAAAATGAATTTTTGGGCAATGCTTATGCGCTACTTTTTCCTATTGACTGGCCTGAACCCTTCGGACTAGTTATGATAGAAGCCTTAGCTTGCGGAACCCCTGTTGTGGCATGGAACTGCGGTTCTGTTCCAGAAATAATAGAAAACGGAAAAGACGGGTTTATTGTAAAAAGCGTAGAAGAAGCTGTGGAAGCTTTAGATAAAGTAAAAACATTAGATAGAAAAAAGTGCAGAAAAAGTTTTGAAACTAAATTCACAGCTAAAAGAATGGCTCAAGAATACCTTAAAATTTATCAAAATCTTATTCAGAGAGAGCTTTTCCTTAAAGCAGTATAAAGAATCTTTAAATTAAAACTATGAAAAAAAATAATCTTTTTTTTGAAACTTATACTTTAAAACATGAAGAAAGTTTTGCTATTTTTAATTCTTTTGGAGATATAGATGTTACTCTAAATCCAGAAGAAGGAATTTATTACAAGGGAACTCGTTTTCTTTCTTTTCTAAAGCTTTTTATTTCTAATCAGATGCCTATTCTTTTGAGTTCCTCTGTGAAAGAAGATAATTCTCTTTTTATAGCAGATCTTACCAATCCCTGCATTTCAAAAAACGAAAAAATTATCATACCAGAAGGAAATATACATGTGTTTAGAATGAAATTTTTATACGAAAATTGTTGCTACGAGAAAATAAATGTTAAAAATTTTTATTTCTTTCCTATTGAAGTTGAAATAAAGTTCTATTTTGAAAATGATTTCGCAGATGTATTTGAAGTAAGGGGATTTAAAAGAGAGAGAAGAGGTCAAATTTTAAGTTCTCAGATAGATAAAAACAATATAAAACTCGTTTATAAAGGCCTTGATAATATGTTAAGAATAACTGAAATTTCTTTTTCTCCTCCTCCGGAAAGTATTAACGATAACTCTATTGTTTACAAACTGAAACTTAATCCTAAAAACAGTTTTTCTTTTTATATAACTATTAAGTGTTTAATAGAGAACGAAAATCTGGCTAAGTATTCTTATACTAAAGCTTTGTATTATATAAAAAAGCGTTTGAAAAACTGGGAAGAAAATAGTTGTAAGATATATACTTCTAATGAACAATTTAATCAGTGGCTTAAGCGTTCGTGGGCAGATATTATAATGCTTGCTACTTCCACACCTTTCGGGCCTTATCCTTATGCGGGTATTCCTTGGTTTAATACAATTTTTGGGAGAGATGGAATTATAACTGCTTTGGAATGTCTTTGGATCGAACCTACCATTGCTAGAGGTACATTATCTTTTTTAGCTTCAACTCAAGCCCAAGAAATAAATCCAGACCAGGATGCAGAACCAGGTAAGATTATTCATGAAATCAGAAAAGGAGAGCTGGCAGAAACAGGAGAAATACCTTATGCTAAATATTATGGAAGCGTGGATTCTACTCCTCTTTTTGTAATTTTAGCAAGTAAATACTTTGAAAGAACGGGAGA
The DNA here is from genome assembly GCA_030578315.1 of Thermodesulfobacteriota bacterium. GTDB lineage: Bacteria > Desulfobacterota > Thermodesulfobacteria > Thermodesulfobacteriales > Thermodesulfobacteriaceae > Thermodesulfobacterium. The sequence goes on from JAUQQL010000010.1 coordinate 28,972, forward strand.
TTTAGAATTTATTAAGAAAATATGGAAAAATATCGTTCAGGCGATTTTATGGATAGATGAATATGGAGATTTAGACAAAGATGGTTTTGTGGAATATTTTCCTTCTAAGAGAGGGTTAATTAACAAGGGGTGGAAGGATTCGGAAGATAGTATTTTTTACGAAGACGGTCAACTTGCTAAACCTCCTATTGCTCTGGTTGAAGTTCAAGGATACGCATATAAAGCTAAGAAAGAAGGAGCTAAGTTAGCAAGGGTCTTGGGAGAAAAAGAGCTAGCTTTGAAGTGGGAAAAATCAGCTGAAAGGCTTAAGGAACTTATTGAAGAAAAATTTTGGTGTGAAGACATAAAGTGTTTTGCCCTTGCTTTAGACGGAGAAAAAAAATTGTGTAAAGTAAGAGCAAGCAATGCAGGGCACCTTCTTTTTACCAAAGCTATAAGTCTCTCTAAAGCTCGTATACTTTCTTCTTTGTTTTTTGAAAAGCACTTTTTTTCAGGCTGGGGAATAAGAACTCTTTCTTCACTTGAAAAAAGATATAACCCCCTTTCTTACCATAATGGATCTGTTTGGCCTCATGATAATGCTTTGATAGCTTTTGGACTTTCCTTATACGGATTTAAAGAAGAAGCTTTAAAAATTCTCAAATCCCTTTTTGAAGCTAGTACTTTTTTTAAACTTCACAGAATTCCGGAACTATTTTGCGGTTTCGAAAGAAGACCCAACGAAGGACCAACCCATTATCCTGTAGCTTGTCATCCTCAGGCTTGGGCTGCTGGATCTGTTTTTCTAATTCTTCAGGGTTGCCTGGGACTATCTTTTGAAAGGAATGAAATTCACTTCAAACACCCTGCACTTCCTGAATTTTTAGAAGAAATTTGGATAAAAGATTTAAGAGTAAAGGGAGGAAAATTGGATCTATATCTAAAAAAATACAGAGAAGATGTAGTAGTTAATGTAATTAAAAAGGAAGGAGAAATTAAAATTTTAATAGAAAAATAAACCCTTGAAGTGTAAAATAAATCTTTTTAAGAAAAGTTTATTTTTTGTAGGATTGATTAAAAATTTTGTGAATAAGTAAAAGATAATCTCTTAAATGTCTAATAATCAAAAATCTGTGTCTTACCCTTTCCTTAGCATATGTTCCCATAATTGTTATAAATTCTCTATTAGCCAAAAGTTGTTTTATCCTCATAGCAGTTCCTTCAACACTGTTTACTAAGTATCCGGTAACTCCGTGAACAATCTGCCTTTTAATTCCTCCTACATTAGAACCTACAACCGGTTTTTCTTTCCACATAGCTTCAGAAACTACAAGTCCAAAACCTTCTTTCAAAGATTTTTGTACTACTACTGTAGAACCTCTCTGAAAGGCATTGATTTCTTTATGACTATCGGGAGGAAGACCAAGTATAAAAATGTCTTTTTCATCAGCTGTTAAATTTAAAAGTTCTTTATAAACATTTTCTCCTTCAGGGTCGTCAGAAGCAAAAGAACCCACCAGCACTAATTGACAGTCGTATTTCTTTTTTACAAGTTTATAAGCAGAAATAACTCCAAAAGGGTCTTTTAATCTGTCAAAGCGGGATACTTGAGTAATAATAGGTTTTTCTGGATTTACTCCAAATTTAATTAAAATATTTCTTATTTCTTCTTTTGATAGTTCAACATTTTTTGGGTGAAGAGGATCTATAGAAGGAGGAACGATATAGGTAGGTATTTTAATTCCTTGATAAACAAATTCAGGCATGTGAAAAATGCATGCATCGTAGGCATTTATAAAGTTTTTTAGAAAATCCCAGGCTTGTGGATTAGGGGTTGAAGTGTCTATGTGACATCTCCAGATCCATTTTTGTCCCGGTTGTTTTTTAATAACTAATCCTATAGGCTGAGGGTCGTGAACAAAGATTATGTCATAATTTTCAGTATTGATTCTGTTTAAATTTTCGTAAATGGTTTTTAAATAATGGACAACTTCTTCACTTTCTATAGGAATAGAAAGTGAAAGATGAAGGAGATTGTGCAATTTTTTAGTAAAATAAAAAAATTTTTCATCACCTTTTATTACTTTCCAGTCAGTCTTTATTTCCAATTCTTTCATTAAAGGTACAAGTCTACTCAGTATTTCAGCTACTCCACCTCCTTCGTAAGTGGAGTTTACGTGAAGAATTCTTAAATTTTTAACTTTTTCAGCAAGAATAAAAAGTTCGTTAATACTTTCTTCGCCTACAAAAGGAATATACTTTTTTATCATTTTTTAACTTTCTAAAATTTGAACAATTTTTTTCTTAATTTCGTATAAGTTCATACTGTAAATATCCAACTTATTTATTAACTCCGCTTTTTTAGATTCTCCTATAGAGATTAGCCAAGAAGAATAATCGTTTATTAAAGTTTTATTTTCTATTCTTGAAGTTATTAAATGATAGAAAAGAGAATTTATACTTGATTTCTTAAACTTACTTATAAAATCTTCTAAATTATAAGCAGGTTTTTTGTATTTAATAATTTCCCTGTCCACAGTAATAAAAAAAAAGGGTTCAACAATATTTTTTTCAAGATGTTCATTGTAGTTTTCTTCTAAGATTTTTAACAGAGACCATCTTAATTCTTCTAAGTCAAAATACTCAATAGGGTCTACGATGGAAAGTTTTTCAGCTAAAGTAAGATAGTTATTTTTATATAACCAATAAGAAAAACTGTTGTTGTAAAAAGTAGGTAAATTATGATAATTGAAAATGTTTACATACATATGGTAAAAAATAGAAAACTTGTCTATCTTTTTTAAAATTTCTATAAAGTCTTTTAAAGAATAAACCTTAATCCCTGTAGATTTAGGAACCCAAAACTCGGCTTTGAAAACAAAGGGTTTAGACATTTACTTAACTAGGTACTCTATTAAATTCCTAACTTCTAAATAGGACTTAGCACTATATTTTGCCATAGACTTACCCATTCCCACCTTAACAGTAATTGCGTTTTCAGGTAAAGCTTTGAACAAATCTTCATCAGTTGTATCGTCGCCTACCGCAAGAATGAAGTCGTAATTTTTGTCTTTTAAAAAGATATTAGCAGCTACTCCTTTGTCAATTCCTGAAGGTCTTACTTCCACAACTTTGTCTCCTAATACCAGGTTTAACTGTCTATCCTTTGTTATAGGAAGCAAATCATTAATTAATTCAGCAATTTTTAAACTTGCTAATTCAAGGTCAGTATTTCTGTAGTGAAAAACTACTGAGAATTCTTTTTCTTCTACAAAAGAGTGAGGTAAATGCTTTATATAAACCTTCATTATCTTTTTAACCAAAGACTTAAAGTCAGGCGAAATATCTATAAGGGATTCCCAGTCTTTTTCGGATTTTTTTATAAAAATTCCGTGCTCAGAAATGAAATTCAATCTTATCCCGTCAAACCACTTTAAAAGGTCTTCTTTTTTTCTTCCAGAAGTAATAACTACTTCTGTATTGGGATAAGACGAAAGGTTTATAAGAATTCTTTTAAGTTCATTATCAGGGACAGCAAGATGAGGTTTAGACACTATAGGTACAAGGGTTCCATCGTAATCTAAAAAAATAATTCTATTTAAAGCTTTCTCAAATAGTTCTTTTATTTTTTTTAAATGCACACTTAACAACCTTTCAGCAGACTTTTTCTTTTCTTCTTTAAGAGAGTTTAAAGTATATAAAAAGTCTTTTCCCCAACTTATTATGTCGTACTTTTTTAGATTTTCTTGCATAAAAAGAATCCGTACTCTTTGTTCTTCTTCAGGTAATTCAAGGGCTTTTTCTAGGGCGTTAGAAAGTTCACTTATAGAATTTGGATTTACAATAAGAGCTTCCTTTAATTCTTTTGCGCTTCCTGCAAATTCTGAAAGAATAATAACTCCTCTTTGGTCTTTTCTTGAGGCTACAAATTCTTTAGCAATAAGATTCATACCGTCTTTTAAAGGAGTAACTAAAATTACATCAGTTGCTAAGTAATGTCCCACCAATTCTTCAAAGTTGAGAAGTTTATAGTAATACAAAATAGGTGTCCACCCTATTTTACCAAATTTTCCGTTAATTTCACTAATTTTTTCTTCAAGTTGTTTTTTCATCCTCTGATAATGGTCTACTCCTTCACGAGAAGGAACTACCACCATTATAAACACTACTTTTTCATGAAAATCTGGCCTCTTAATGAGAAGTTCTTCAAAAGCTAAAAGTTTATTGTATAAACCCTTAGTATAGTCTAATCTGTCCGCCGAAAAAATTATCTTTTTACCTTTTAACTTTTTTTTAATGTATTGAGAAATGCTTTTAATCTTTTTTCTCTCACAAGCATTATAAAATAAGTCAAAGTCAATTCCCATAGGGAAGGTGTCTACTTTTATAACCCTATCTTGATAAAATAACAAACCTCCAGTTTGATGTTCAATTCCTAAAGTCCGAGAAAGCGTTCTTAAAAAATTAATAGTATATTCGTGAGTGTGAAATCCAATTAAATCACATCCCAACAAACCTTCAAGTATTTCTTTTCTCCACGGCAGTTGCATAAAAATTTCAGGGGGAGGAAAGGGAATATGGAGAAAAAAGCCTATGGTTATTTCCGAGAAAAGATTTCTTAACATGGATGGTAAAAGCATAAGATGATAATCGTGGATCCAAACAGTTGAATCAGAATTTATATATTTTGTTACTTCTTCACAAAATAAATTATTCACAGCTACATAATTTTCCCAAAAACTTTTGTCATATACTGCATAACTTGCAAATCCGTGAAAAAGAGGCCAAAGAATTTTATTACAAAAACCGTTATAAAATTTGTCTAACTGTTTAGAAGGAATAAAAACAGGATGACACTTTAATCTTTTGGCTTTTTTTCTTACACTTTCAGCCTTCTTTTTATCGAAAGACGCTCCAGGCCATCCAATCCAAATATAGTCTTTAATAAATTCAGCTTTTTTTAAGAAAGTTTTAATACCAGAAACTAATCCACCCGGACTTTTAGAAAAACTTAAATCAGGTTTTATACTAAAAAATAAACGATTAGATACTATTATCAGCGATTTCATGGACTTTTAGAAAAATTTTAAAAGAAATTTTATGATTTTATTTTAAAATAAGCATTCTTTATATTTTTTCAAGTTTTTTTGAACTGGTTAAAAAATTATTTTAAAAAAATTAATCTTGTTCTTTTTCTCCTGATTAGATGTTTAAGTGTTAAAGTTTTACCAAATATTTTCAAGCAACAAAGATAGTAAAAATATTGTTAAATTTATTCTTTAATCCTTTTGAATAACTTTTTGAGAATTTTTAATATGCCTTTTTTTACTTAAGTTTTTTTCTTTTTTTGGGAGATAAAAAATAGTAATTTGTGATAAATTTTTCAAAATTTCAATTATTGCTTTAATTCGTATATGCTAAAGTTTTTTTCCTTAGTGAAATTAGGTTAAGTGTAACTAAATAAGTGACATTTTGCTGTGCAACCTTATCCACTCTTTTTTTATTCTTGTTGACAGTTAGAAAAAAAAGTTTAGATTTTAAAAGTTAAGAATTTTTTAAAAAAGAAACTATGTTCAAAATTCAGACAGGAGGCTATTTTTGATGGAATTTGAAGCAGTTATTGGACTTGAAGTTCATGCTCAATTAAGTACCGAGAGTAAGATGTTTTGTTCTTGTTCTACTAAATTTGGGAGCGAACCTAATACACAGATATGTCCTGTTTGTACAGGGTTTCCGGGAGTTCTTCCTGTAATTAATAAAAAAGCTATAGAATATGCCCTCAAACTGGCTTTAGCTTTAGGGTGTAAAATTAATCTTTATTCCATTATGGCTCGTAAAAATTATTTCTACCCTGACTTACCTAAAGGTTATCAAATTTCTCAGTACGAGCTTCCTATAGCAGAAGGAGGAGCTTTGGAAATAGAAGTAAATGGGAAAACTAAAAAGATTGGTTTAATAAGAATTCATATTGAGGAAGATGCTGGGAAGCTTATTCATGATGAAAAACAATCTGTTTCTTATGTAGATTTTAATAGAGCAGGTGTTCCTTTACTAGAAATAGTCAGCAAACCAGAAATTTCTTCTCCTGAAGAAGCAGTAGCCTATCTTAAAACTTTAAGAAGCCTTCTTCGTTATTTAAAAATTTGTGATGGAAATATGGAAGAAGGGAGTTTAAGATGCGATGCTAATGTTTCTGTTAAACCTAAGGGAAGTTCAGAATTTGGAACTAAAGTAGAACTTAAAAATATGAACTCTTTTAAGCATGTAGAAAAGGCATTAGCTTACGAAATTAGAAGACAAATTGGACTTCTTTTAGAGGGTAAATCAGTTATTCAAGAAACTCGGCTTTACGATGAGGCTACACAAACTACTCATCCTATGAGAGGAAAAGAAGAAGCTCATGATTATTGTTACTTTCCAGATCCAGACCTTATTGAAATTAAAATAGAAGAATCTTTAATTGAAAAACTATTTAAAGAACTTCCTGAACTTCCTTTACAAAAAAAGAGAAGATTTGTAGAAACCTATTTTCTCACTCCTTACGAAGCTGACATCTTAACAGAAGAAAAAAGTTTAGCTGACTTCTTTGAAGCTACAGTTAAACTTTATCCTAATCCTAAGGCAGTTTCTAACTTCATTCTTACTGAAGTATTGAGGTATTTAAACAAAGACCATAAACAGATAGAAGAGACGAACTTAAAACCTGAGCATTTAGCAGAACTTTTAAAATTAGTAGAAAGCGAGGTTATTTCTATGACTATTGCTAAACAGATTTTTTCTGAAGTTTATGAAAAGGGTTATCCTCCATCTAAGATAATAGAGGAAAAAGGATTGATTCAAGAAAGTTCAGAAGCCAAGCTAAAAGAGGTTTGCGAGATTGTTTTAAAGGAAAATCCTAAAGAAGTTGAAAAGTACAAAGCAGGAAAAAAAGGAGTTTTAGGATTTTTTGTAGGCCAGGTAATGAAAAAGACCCAAGGCAAGGCTAATCCTAAGTTAGTAAATAAAATTCTTGAAGGACTTTTAGAAAAGTGAATTTTTTGAAAGGAGAAAAAGTAAAAGAACCTCAAGAAGCAGATATTTTAAAAGCCTGGTATTGGACTGAAAATGCACTTTATCTTTTAGATCAAAGGAAATTACCCCTGGTTGAAAAGTACGTTAAGTGTGAAACAGCTCAGCATGTTAGAAAAGCTATCAGAGATATGGTGGTAAGAGGAGCTCCTGCTATTGGTATTTGTGGGGCTATAGGGTGGGTTTTAGGTTTTAAACAGTTTATAAAAAATAATATAAAAACAAAATTATCTAAAAAAAGATTAGAAGTTTTTTTTAATAAAATGGCTAATCTTTTATCCTCTGCAAGACCAACAGCAATAAATTTATCTTGGGCTATAGATAGAATGAGAAAAAAAACACAGGAAGTTTTGAAAAATTTTTCTGAAAAACTTGACAGAATTGAATTAGAAGAGTTATATCAAATTTTAGAAAAAGAAGCCTTAAAGATTTGGGAAGAGGACCTTAAAGCCAATTTGAAAATATCAGAATATGGAAAAGAGATTCTTCCAGATGGAGGTATTCTTACTCATTGTAACACTGGAGCATTAGCCACTGGAGGATATGGTACAGCTTTGGGTGTAATAAGGAAAGCTTACGAAGAAAAAAGAAAAATTAACATTTTTGTGGATGAGACTAGACCTTTTTTACAAGGAGCAAGGCTTACAGCTTGGGAACTTTCTAAATTAAAAATTCCTTTTAAATTAATTACAGACAATACAGCAGGTTTTTTAATGAAAAAAGGATTGATCCAGGCTGTTATAGTTGGAGCTGATAGAATTGTTAAAAATGGAGATACAGCAAACAAAATAGGAACTTACAGCTTATCAGTATTAGCTAAGTTTCACAACATTCCCTTTTTTGTAGTAGCTCCGTCTTCTACTTTTGACCTTAGTTTAGAAACTGGAGAAAAAATTCCTATAGAAAAGAGAAACCCTAAGGAAGTTTTAGTTTGTTTTAAAAGCAAAATAGCTCCCCTTAAAAGTAAGGCCTGTAATTTAGCTTTTGATGTTACTCCAGGAGAACTAATAACTGCTTTTATTACTGAAAAAGGGATTATTTATCCTCCTTATAAAGAAAATATTGAAAAGTTAATAAATGAGAAATAAAGAATGAAAATTAAGGAACTTCCTGAAAACACTCTTCAAAGATTAATAATTTATCTTAAAGTTTTAGAACACTTGGAAAAAGAAAAAATAGATCCTATAAGTTCTGAAGATTTAGCCAAAAGGTGTGGTGTAAATTCAGCTCAACTTAGAAAGGATTTAAGTTTTGTTGGAAATTTAGGAACTAAAGGAGTAGGCTATAGCGTAAAAAGTTTAAAGTATAGTCTTAAAAAGTTTTTAGGAAGGAATCACGAGTGGAATATGATTTTAGGTGGTATCAATCCTTTAGGAAAATTTCTCCTTGAAAGTTCTCAACTTTTTAATGAAGGATTTAATTTTTTGGCTATTTTTGATACTCGTGAAGAGTATATTGGAAAAGTATACAATGGTCTTTCTGTTTATAACCTTTCTCAAATTTCTTATGTAGTTAAAAATATTAAAGTTGATATAGGAGTTATTACTGCAGAAGATGTTCCAGAAGTTTATTTAGAAGCTTTTTTAAAAGAGGGAATTAGAGCCATTTTAAATTTAAGTCATGTTCCTCTTTTTTCTGAAAACAAAGAAGTAAAAATTGAAAATTTTTCTTTTTCTTTGATTTTGACTAAACTTTCTTACTTTTTGAAGATTTGTGAGGAGAACAAGTAATTGGTTAAAGTAAAAATTTGGAAAAAAGACCCTCGAGCTAAACTCCCTGAGAAAGCAACCTTCAATTCTATAGGTTATGACCTTTTTGCCTTGGAAGAAACGATCATTTCTCCCAAGGAATTTAAATTAGTAAGAACAGGTTTAGTAATTCAAACTCAATTTCCTTATGCTCTTTTTATTTTTCCACGCTCTTCTCTTTTTCAAAAAAAAAATTTAATTATGCCTAATTCAGCTGGAATAATAGATTTTGATTACTGTGGAAAAGAAGATGAGATAAAAATTCCTCTCTTAAATTTAGGAGATAAAGAAGTAGTAATTAAAGCTTATGAAAAAATTGCTCAAGCAGTTTTCTTGAAAATAACTTTTCCAGAATTAGAAGAAGTTTTTGAACCTCCTCAAAAGGATTCTAGAGGTGGATTTGGTTCAAGCGGAGGATATAAATTAAATGACACTTTCTCAACTTAAAGCTTTTCAAAAAAAACTTATTTTAAAAATTTATCCCCAAGCTGACTGGTCCTTACTTCCTTCCTTTATCTGGTTTAGTTATCTAGGTGCTCGCATTTGTTATGCAGAAACTCATCCTTTAGCTATTTTTCAAGAAGAAAAATTTAAAAATTATTCTCAATTTGTAAATTTTTTAATTCATTTAAAAACCCTTAAACACTTTAGTATTTTTGCTCATACTCCTGTGTTAGTATCTGTAGAAAATTTTTCTGATATAGAGAAGTTTGAAATAGCTAGAACTTTTTTCAAAGTTTTTTGGGATGAAGAAGGAAGGTGGGCACTTTTTAATTTAAGACATTTTGCAGAAAACCTAGACGAAAAAATTTTTGAAAAACTTATACATGTAAAACCTAATTTAGAAGACATTCAATTAAAAGTTTTTAAAAACTGGGTTAAAATTTATGAAGGAAACTTTTTAGATTTTCCTTTAGAAAGGTTGGAATCTGAACTCCCAAGTAAAAAACAAAGTCCTTTCGCAGTTTCAGAAGTGATCCTTATAGAAAGTAAAAAAAGTATTCCCTTAGGATGGAAAGGAGTTATTGTTCACAATTTTTCTCGGGTTTTCTCTCATCAATTTGTAAGACATACTTGGCTTAATTTTAATCAAAGGTCTCACAGGTATACTAAAGTAGAAAAATTTGTGCTTCCTTCTAACTTTTTAGAGAACAATCTTAAAGTATACGAAAAAATAGTTTTAGAAGCTTTAAAAGTATATAAAGAACTTTGCCTAGAGTTAAAAAAAGAGTCTGCAAGATTTGTTATACCTCAGGGAGTCACTACTACTCTTTTAGCTACAGGACCTTTGTTGGTATGGGAAGACTTTATAAGTAAAAGAGCAATTCCTCAGGCACAAGAAGAAATAAGAAGTTTAGCTTTTTTACTTAAAGAAAATTTATGGTAAAAATATCAGTTAAGTTACAATTTTACTTGGAAAATTTTAAAAAAATGTGTATGAAGGTGAAAGGTTGTTTTTTTGAATGAAAAATTTAAATTTAAGTTTTATAATTTTAATATATGGGCTTGTAGCTCAGCAGGATAGAGCACTGGCCTCCGGAGCCAGGGGTCGGGGGTTCAAATCCCCCCAAGCCCGCACAAAAAATTTTTTGCCCTTGTTTAAAACTTTAAATATTAATTAAAAAACTTCCGTCACACTTTTGCGGATTTTCAAAATCTTTTAAAGCTTCTCTACAAGTAGCAAAGGAAAGATTATATGACCGAACTTTTTGATATATTCTATTTATCAAAACATATCTTGTTTTATCCTTTAAGTAAATAGCTCTGCCTATTTTTTGTCCTTCTGTTAAATAAAGTTTTCTCCATAGTTCTTGATATTGTGGAAAGGCGTTTATTAAACGATTAAGTGAATCAGGTTTGGCTTTATAAGTACTTACAATGACATGTTTGACAAACTGTGAAACCTCTTCTAAGATTTCTAAGATCTCTTCTTCATTTATTCCAGGTATAATAGGATCAAGTCTTACACAAGTGGGAATTTTTTCTTGAGAAAGTATTTTTAAAGTGTTAATACGCTCTTCGTAGGTCGGAGCACCTGGCTCAAGAAGAAAACAAAATTTTTTAGAAGTTATAGTAATGCTTACTGCACATTTTATTTTTTTTAAAATGTCCAAATCTCTTAATATAAGGTTTGACTTGGTAATAATAAGAACTCTATAAGATGTATTCTCTAACATTTCTAAAAACTTTCTAGTAAACTTATATTTTTTTTCCAAAGGTTGATAAGGGTCTGAAGAATTAGAAAGAGAAATAAGACTTCCCTCAGGAACTTTTTTAAAATCACTTTCTATTATTTTTAAAAAATTTTTTTTAATTCTAGGAAAATAAAAATCTTTTATAAAACTTGTTGCATAACAATAAAGACATCTGTGTCCGCATCCAGTATATGGATTAAGAGAATACTTAGGAGGACAAGTACAAAGGGAAGATCTCCACGGGTCAAATAGTTTCAAATACAACATCACTTATTTACATCGTGTAAACTAGAAGTACTTGATTCAATATACAGCTATAATTTTATTTATCTTTCGTTATACTTGCTATTGTTATATATTTTTATTAAAGCTTTGGTAGTTAATTTTCCAAGTTTGCTTACTAATTTCCCATATACTATCAAATTTTCCTATTTACAACGGTTTAAATTTGTTTTCTATTAAAAAAGCCCTACATTTAAAATAAAGTTTTTCGTTGCTTCTTTTTTATTAGTAGTAAATATTTAAAAAGATATAACTTCTCCTGTGGTAGCAAATTGAAATTTAGAACCAAAAGTTTCTTTTAATTTTAAAGCAACAGACAATCCTGTACAATGATTAGCACAGATTAAAGTAGGACTAAATTGAATTAAATTTGCAAGAGTATTTTTAAACTGTTCAGAAGATACATGTTCAAGGTGGGTTCCTCCAATTATACCATAAATTCTTTTTTCTTTAGTTATTTCCTGGGCGTGCTTTATGATATTTATTACCCCAGAATGAGCACATCCAAGAATTATAATCAATCCTTTTTCAGTTTTTATAAAAAGACTCATATCGTCTAGCATAGGATCTGGAATTTTTTGGTTGTTGACTTTTATAAATAATTGATCGTCTGCTTTTTCGAAAGGGGTATTTCTAGGAACTTCTCCACTTAAAAAAACCTGGGGAAAGATTTCTGTAGGAGTTCTTATCCAAACAAAATTTGCCCCTAAACTTTTAAGTTGTTCTTTTCTAAAAGGAATTCCTATATAACGTTCTATAGGAAAAGAAGTATAATGTAACTTAAATATCTCGGGATGGGCGTAAATATTAATAGGTTTTTGAATGTACTCTAAGATTTTTTTAAGGCCTCCTGTATGGTCATAGTGACCATGACTTAAAACGATGGTAGAAATACTTTTTAAGTCAATTCCTAAACGAAGAGCGTTACTTACTACTTTACCAGTTTGACCTGTATCAAAAAGTATTTTCTGATGTTTATACTCTATCAACATACTAAGACCATGTTCTGCAGATAATCCAACAGGAAATACCCTATTTACGGAATTTTCAATTAAGATTATAATTTTCATTTAAAATAGTTATTCAAGGACATTTTTTCATCTTCCTTTAAACTGTTTCATTTTTTATTTTTTATTTTCAAAAGGACATAAAATAATTTTTTTAACCTGGAGTTTTTTCTAACTGAGATATTTCTTTTTCAATAATTTCAAGTCTTTTTTTAAGAAGCTCAGCTTCTATTTTAAGAAAATCTTTCTTCCCTTCTGGATAATTTTCAGTTAAATAATTTAATTTCCACCATCTTAATCCTGTCCATGGTCTTCCAAATAACCAACACCATCTCCATTTTCTACCTACTCTAAATCTAGAACCTAGTCTCCAGCAAAATCCAAACATGTGAAACCTACACCTCCTTTATTTTTGATAATTATTTTCATTTTCAATATAATGAAAATTAAAAATGATGTCAAGAGAACTTTTCGCTAATCATTATATCATTACATAAAAAACTTGATATGAGATCTTAAAGTTTAGAATTAATTGTAGGATTTGTTTTATAGGCAAGTTATCTAGCTTTTGTTGTTAAGGTTTTAAAATTAAAAAAAATTTTTTAGTGATTGTAGACTTTTTGGGAAAAGAAAAAGTTCTTATTGATTTATTGATTTTTGTAAGTTATGAAATAAGAAACTTATGAAGCCCATTAATACTAAAGAGGCAGTTTCTGCTCTTAAAATATAAGGTGAAAAACTGATTTTTTTAAATTCTAGTTTTTTTATAAGTTTTTTTTCTTCAGGACTAAAGTCTCCTTCAGGACCTGAAAGAATTAGAACTTCTTGAACCCTTTCAATTTCTTCTGAGAGTTCTTTAAAAGATATTTTTCCTTGAGGATAAGCTAGAATTTTTAAAATGTTTTCAGAAAAAGTAAGAGAATCTAAAAACTCTAATAAAAATACCGGAGATGAGATCTCAGGAAGAATAAGTCTTCCAGATTGTTTAATAGATGAAATAACTTTATAGTGAATTCTTTGTAAAAAATTAGGAGAATATTTTTTAACTGAATAAGTGCTGTAAAAAGGAATAAGATGGGTAAATCCCAGTTCTGTTGCTTTTTCAATCAGAAATTCAGTTTTATTGCCTTTTAATATAGGGATTAAAACCCTTAGTTTAAAAGGAGGATTTGTTTCACTTCGAAGAACTTTTAAAAGCCTAACTTTGACTTGAAGTTTTTTAACATTTACTTCTGCAATTTCTCCTTCAAATTCCTTTCCTTTTCCGTTGACAAGTCTTATTTTATCTCCCCTTTTTTTTCTTAAAACTTTTATTAAATGGTATGCTTCTTTTTCAGAAAGAAATCCCTCTTTTCCTTCAAATTCAAAAAAAATTCTTTCTCCAGCTTTAGTAATCATTTTTTAAAATTTGCTTTTTTTTAAAGATAAAATTTTTTTCTATAAGATTTTTTAATTCATAATAGTTATTTACATAAAAATCTGCCTTAAGTTTGGGATTTTTGTAAGCTACCAGTTTTACTCCACATTTTTTACAAAGACTTTGATCAACTTCTGAGTCTCCAATGTAAAGTGTTTCATTATTTTTAACTTTTAAAGTGTCAAGAATACAAAGTAAGGCTTTAGGATCGGACTTTGGAATATGAAGAGCACTCATTATATAATCAAAAAAATTTTTTAAAGAAAAGTGTTCTAAGACCGATTCAGTTGAGGTAGTTCTATTAGTACAAAGTGCAATATAAAAATAGTTTTGAGCCCATTCTAAAAATTCTTTTACACCTTTTTCTAGAACTAGGTAGTTAAAAAATAAGTCATAAGAAGTTTCCATAGCAATTTTTTTGGCTAAGTTTAATTTTTCCGGAAAATCTCTTAAAAGATATTCTAAAGCTTCCCAAACAGTATGCATATGTACATATTCTACTTCTTCAGGTAAAAGAGGATGACGAGAAATCTTTTTTAGAATGTAATTGTAAAACCGAATATTAGCTAATTTAGAATCAAAAATTACTCCATCACAATCAAAAATAAGAAGTTTTAAGATATTCATTTTTTTCTTTCTAAAAAATAATCTGCAAGAAATAAAAGAAGATTTTTATAAAAACTTTCAGGAAGCTTTGTAAGAGATTCTTTAGCTTTGTTTACATAATATTTTGCTCGTTCTAAGGTTTCAATAAAACCTCGGTTTTTTTCTATTAAAAATTTAGCTTCTAAGAAGTCTTTTTCAGAAGTTTTTTGATTTTTTAGAAGATAAAGAAGCCTTTCTTTTTCCTGAGAAGAAGAATTTTTTAGAGCATAAATTACTGGAAGGGTAACTTTTCCTTCTTTAAAGTCTCTTCCTAGATCTTTTCCAGTTTCTGAGCTTGTATAGTCTAATAAGTCATCTACAATTTGAAAAGCCATTCCTAATGCTTTTCCGTATTCTTTAAGAATTTTTCTTTCTTCAAGGTTAGCTCCTCCAAGAATACTTCCTACCTCGCAACAGGCTGAAATTAAAATAGCTGTTTTTCTAAAAATAACTTCCTCATATTCTTTTTCTGTAAGTGAAGTATTGTCCAAGTTTAGAAGTTGAAGTATTTCTCCTTCACTCATGATGAGAGTGGTTTCTGTGATAATTTCCATAATTTCGGGATTTTTAAGGGAACTTGCTATTTTAAGAGATTTAGCATAAAGGTAATCACCTACTAAGATAGTTGCTTGATTTCCCCAAAGGTTTCTGGCAGCTTTTCTTCCTCTTCTAAATTCTGCAGAATCCACTACATCATCATGAAGAAGAGTAGCTACATGAAGATATTCAAAGAGGATAGAAGTTTGATAAATATAGTTTAAAATTTTTTTATCAAGAGATTTTTTATTATTTAAAAAAAGTTTTGCTGAAAGAACACTTAACAAAGGTCTTACTCTTTTTCCTCCAGAGAAAATTACATATTCACTTACTTGATTAATAAAGGGGTGTTGAGAATTAAGATTTGACTTGAGAGCCTCCTCAATAACTGTTAATTCAGTTTTTATAGCTTCTAAAATTTTATCTTTCATTTGAAAGTCTTTAATTTTTGTCAAAAAATTATATTATAAAAAAGTTTTTTTGAAAAGATTTTGTATAAGTTCTTGCGACAAAGTGCTGACAATTATTTTGATTTAGTATTTTATTAAAATTATAATTAATGGCCTTTTAGTCTAAAATTAACTAAATTTTTAAAAATAGATAAAACTTGTATAGTAAAAGTTATAACTTGTGTAGACTTAAAGAAAACTTTTAAAATTGAACAAGGTAACAAGATTTATTTTGCTTAGATTTCCAAATAAGGTATTATGATTAAAAAATTAAAAAAATTTTCAAAAAAATTAAGAAAAAAAATTAAATTTCATGATTTTTTATAAAAATTTTAAAAAAATTTTTATAATAGCTAAAAATTCAGTTTGACTTTTAGTTTT
>JAUQQL010000050.1 GCA_030578315.1 Thermodesulfobacteriota bacterium
TTTCCGAGGTTCTTTAAAATGGGATACTTTAAAAAAATACAACCTGCTGTTCGAACTTTAGGTGTAGAATATGCTATAAGAGATATAGTAGAAACTTCTAAAAAAGCTCAAGCTTTGGGTAAAAATTTGATATATCTTAACATTGGAGACCCTGTAAAATACGGTTTTATAACTCCTCGCTCTTTGATAGAAGCAGTTTATAAAGCCATGTTAGAAAATTATAATTCTTACTCTGAGTCAGAAGGAATTGCTGAAGCAATTTCTGCTATTAAAGCTTATGCGGAAAAAAAGGGCATTAAACCTGTGGATATTTTTATTACTCAAGGAGCAAGTGAGGCTATAGAATTTGCCATCTGTTCTTTATTAAATGCAGGAGAAAATCTTCTTCTTCCTTGTCCTTGCTATCCTCTTTATCAAGCTATAACTTCTAAATTTAGGATCGAACCAAGATTTTATTATTTAGATGAAGAAAGAAATTGGGAACCAGATCTAGATACTATAGAAAGATGTATTGACGAAAAAACTAAAGGAATTGTTATTATTAATCCTAACAATCCCACTGGAGGAGTTTATTCAAAAAAAACTTTAGAAGCAATAGTAGAAATTGCTAAAAAATATCACTTGGTAATTTTTTCAGATGAAATTTACGACCAATTTATTTTAGATCCTGATGTAGAACATATTTCTATTGCTTCTCTAAGTGATGAAGTGCCGGTAGTTACTTTTAATGGGCTTTCTAAATGTTACTTTGCTCCTGGTTTTAGAATTGGATGGGGAATTGTTTCAGGACCTAAAGAGATTTTAGAAGATTATATAGAGGCTATTCACAAATTAGGACGTGCAAGACTTTGCGCCCCTCATCCTTTTCAATTTGCTATACCTGTAGCTTTAAATAATGAAAATGGTTATCTTAAAAGTATTTTAGACGTTTTAAGAAAAAGAAGAGATTTTCTTTGGGAAAGATTAAATCAAATACCTAATATTTCCTGTATTAAACCAAGAGGAGCTTTCTACGCCTTTCCCAAAATAAAAATTCCCAATATTTGTGATTTAGAGTTTGTTAAAAGATTAATTTTAGAAGAAGGAGTGGTTGTAGTTCACGGAAGTGGATTTGGGCAAAAACCTGGAAGTAAACATTTTAGAATAATTTTTCTTCCTGAAGAAAAAATTTTAGAGGAAGCTCTTGACAGATTAGAAAGATTTGTGAAAAAATTGATTTCTTCATGAGAATTCCTTCAGTCAATGAACTTAAAATAAAATTTAAAGAACTTTTTCCTTCTTATCCCTTATCTTATTTTACTTATCCTGCAAGAAAAGTAGCTCAAATCATAAGAGAAAATTGGCAAAAAGAAAAAATTCGTGAAATTTCTGACACTTTTTTAGAGAACTTAATTAGAGAAGTGTTTGAAGATTACGAGACTCCTAACTTAAAAAGAGTAATCAATGCTACAGGAATAGTAATTCACACTAATTTGGGTAGAGCTCCCCTTTCAGAAAAAGTTCTTTCAGAAATTATAAAAATAGGAAAGTACTATTCCAATTTGGAATACGACTTAAAAGAAGGAAAAAGAGGAAGTAGATATATTCATGTAGAAGAGATCTTAAAAGAAATTACTTCAGCTGAAGGAGCTTTGGTAGTAAACAACAATGCAGCTGCTGTTCTTATAACTTTAAATACCTTAGCTTTTGAAAAAGAAGTAATCGTGTCTCGAGGGGAGCTAATTGAAATAGGAGGTTCTTTTAGAATTCCAGAAGTTATGAAATGGGCAGGGTGTATATTGAAAGAAGTAGGAACCACTAATAAAACCCATCTTTATGATTACGAAAATGCTATTTCAGATAAAACAGCTCTTCTTTTGAAAGTCCATAAAAGTAACTACGAAATTGTAGGATTTACTCAAGAAGTTTCTTTAGAAGAGTTAGTAACCTTGGCCAAAAAGTACAACCTCTTAGTTATGGAGGATCTAGGAAGTGGGTGCTTTATAGACTTTTCTAAATATGGATTTAAAAAAGAACCTACAGTACAAGAAACTTTAAAAGCAGGAGTAGATGTGGTTACTTTTTCTGGAGACAAACTTTTAGGAGGGCCACAAGCGGGAATTATTTTAGGTAAAAAGGAGTTAATTGAAAAAATAAGAAAAAATCCCTTAAACCGTGCTATAAGAATAGATAAACTTACCTTAGCTGGATTAGAAGCTACCTTAAGACTTTACCGCGATGAAAATCTAGCTATAGAATATATTCCAGTTCTTTCTTTTATTTTATCTCCTAAAGATAAATTAAAGAAAAAAGCTCAGAAACTTTATCGTTTATTAAAAAAATTAAACTTAAAAGAAATCGAATTTAAAATAGTAGAAACTATTGGTAAAACAGGAGGAGGAGCCTTGCCCACCTTAGAACTTCCTTCTTATAGTGTGATAGTTCATTCTTCTAAAATTTCACCTTCTCAGCTTCAAAAATATTTAAGAAATTATAAAATTCCTATTATTGCTCGTATAGAAGAAGATAAGCTTGTTTTGGATGTAAGATGTTTGTTTGATGAAGACTTAGAAGAAATTAAAAAAGCTTTTCAAAGTTTTAAAAATGAATATTTTTCCAAATAATATTACTTGGTTTTTACCCTATATAAAAAAACTTCTTTCTTTAAAAAAATTGCCTGATCCTAAATTTTTTAAACTTTCAACCTTAGAACTTTTAGAAAAAACTTTAAATTCTTCAGACCTTTTAGAACAACTTTTGACAGAAAGATTCATCTTGGAAAATTTTTCTAAAGGTTTTTATTCTTTAAAACTTTTAGAGTTGGTTTTAGAAGAAAGAGAAATCTTCGGTTATTTAATAAAAACTAAACATAGTTTAAGAAATTTTACGGCTTTTAAACTTGAAAAAGATCTGTTTTTTTATCCTCTAGAATGGGGAAACGGGCTCAAACTGTTTTACTCTTTCTGGAAAAATAAAAAGAATTTTCAAGCTCGAGGAATCAGTCTAAAAAAACCTATCTCCCTAGAAAGTTTAAAAAAAAGTTTACATCTTCTAAATCTTCTTGATTTTTCTTTACTTACTGAAAAAACTAGAAAAGAATTAGAAAATTATCTTCCTAGCTTGGAAGTTGAAGTTTTGGAGGAACTTTTAAACAAGTTTTTAAAAACTTCTCAATCTGTTTTCATACTGAGTAATTTCAAACTAGATCCATTTTTAAATTCCATTCCTAAGGTGGTTAAAATTTCTTCTAAAACTTATTTATACCTGATTGAGGAGTTTGAAGAACAGCTTTTAAATTCTTTAATTATGAAAATGGAACGAGAAACTGAAAATTTAACTGCTGGAGTTTTATCTCAAAATATTTTCAAAAATTTTGCTAAAAACGAAGTTTCTCCTTTTATTATGGTTTTAGGAGCTTTTGAACATGCTAGGAGAGCTCAAAAAAAAGTTGTTCTTTTTGAGGGATACACTTTTCATGTTATTGGAGACCTTTATTTTGAATGGAAAGATTTTGGCAAAGCTTTGAAATATTATTGTTTAGCTGAATCTTATACTAAACAACTTTTAGAATTAAATCTAAGTAAAGCTGCTATTTACTATTTTTTAGGAAAACTGGAAAAAGCAGAAAAAATTTTGAAAAAGTTGTCTTACGAAGGTATTAAAGAAGATCCTATGGTTCACTATAACTTAGGCTTAATTTTTTTAAGAAAAAAAAAGATGGAGAAGGCTAAATTTCATTTTTATAAAGCCTATTTCTTAGATTCAAAAAATAAACTATTTCGAGAAACTTTGGTTGAATTTTTATGGAATACAAAAAAATTAGAAGAAATAGAAAATTTGCTTTCAAATGCAGAAGACCTTAGTTTTAAAGAAAAAGCTTGTTTAGGAAAGGTTTATTTTTTAAAAAAAGACTATGAAAGGGCTTTTGAAATGTTGAGAGAACTTCTGACTTGTTCTGAAAGAGACGGCGAAACTTCTTTATTTTTAGCTTGGTTATATCTTCATTTAAAAAAGGAACCAGAAATTTCAGAACTTCTTACAAGAGAAGCCAGAGATAAACTTAAAAAATCTCAATTTGAAAAAATTTTAAAAGAGTTTAACTTAAAAAAAAATGAAAATAATTATACTTGGCTCAGGTACAGGTTGGATAAGATTAGAACGAAATGCTCCTGGTTATTTAGTGGAGGCGGAAAATTTTAATTTTCTTTTAGATTGTGGTCCGGGTGTTTTGAAACAGCTTTTAAAAAGTGGGCTTAAGTTAGAAGATATTTCAGCTATATTTATTTCGCATTTTCATCCTGACCATCTCTCAGATCTTATACCTTTATTTTTTGCTACTCGTTATAATTTAGGATATCTCAGAAGAGAATCTTTTACTCTTTATGCTGGAGAAGGTTTTTTGTTTTTTTATCAAAAGTTAAAAGAGGCTTTCGGAGTTTGGGTTGAACCTCCTGAGGGTCTTTTAAACATTGTAGAACTTCCTTTAGTAAAGAATTACTCTTTTATTGTAGGCCCTTTCAAAGCTAATACTACCCCTGTAAAACATAATCCAGAAAGTTTAGCATTAAAATTAGAGTACAACGGAAAAATCTTAGTTTACTCAGGAGACACGGGATTTTGCGAAGAAATTATAGAATTTTCTAAAGGAGCGGATTTGCTAATTCTAGAATGTTCAAACAGTGAAAAACTAGCTGTAGAACATCATTTAGGTCCTAATGAAATAGTTTATATTGCTAAAAAGTCTCAAGTAAAAAACTTAGTTTTGTCTCATTTTTATCCACACAGTGAAAATCCTGATTTAAAAAATATAAAAAAGAATTTTAGAGGGAAGGTAATTTTAGCAGAGGACTTAATGGTAATAAATTTGTAAATGGTAATCTGAAATGGAAAAACTTGATCCTAAACTTTTAGCCAAATTGAAAGAGAAATTTCAAAAAGAATTGATTCAAAAAGAAAGAGAAACCCTTGAATACTGGTTAGAAGAACTTATAAAAATTTACCAAAAAAATCATCCTACCTTAGCTGAATTTAAAGCTGATATTAGGCAGTTTATAGATCGGATGAAGAATCGTTTAGAAATAATTAAAACTAGAGGTATTTAAAATGTTGTATTTAAGCACAAGAGGTGGAGTTTCTAACTTGAGTTTTAAAGATACTGTTTTTGAAGGTTTAGCTTCTGATGGAGGGCTTTTTGTTCCCGAAGAAATTCCGTGCTTATCTGAAAAAGAAATAGAAGAGTGGAAAAAATTATCTTATCAGGAATTAGCTTTCAAAGTGTTTTCGTACTATATTTCTGACTTTTCTACTTTTGAAATAAAAGACTTGATCTTTCAAGCTTATAAAAATTTTAGAACTTCGGAGGTAGTAGCTCTTAAAAATTTTGGAGACCTTTACATACTAGAACTTTTCCATGGACCTACTTGGGCTTTTAAAGATATAGCCTTACAGTTTTTAGGAGTTCTTTTTGAAAAATTACTTTCTGAAACAGGAAAAAAGATAAACATTTTAGGTGCTACCTCTGGAGACACTGGTTCAGCTGCAATTTATGGAGTAATGGATAAAAAAAATATAGCTATTTTTATTTTACATCCCTATAATAAAATTTCAGAAATTCAATTTTTAATGATGACTACAGTTGTTAAACCTTATGTCTATAATTTAGCTATAGAAGGAACTTTTGACGACTGTCAAGCTATAGTAAAAAGTATATTCATGGATATTCCTTTTAAAAAAAAGTATGCTCTTACAGCCATAAATTCCATAAACTGGGCTAGAATTATGGCTCAAATTGTATACTACATCTGGGCTTATTTTAAGGTTATTGAAAGAGAAAAAAAGAAAAGTGTTCGTATTTCAGTCCCTACAGGAAATTTTGGAGATATTTTTGCAGGTTACTTAGCTAGAAAAATGTTAGGAGAAGACAGAATTGAACGGTTAATTTTAGCTACTAACGAAAATGATATTTTGGCAAGATTTGTAAATTATGGAGATTATTCAGTTAGAGAAGTACTCCCTACTATAAGTCCTTCTATGGATATCCAGGTAGCTAGTAACTTTGAAAGATATTTGTATTATTTTTACGATAAAAATTCAGAAAAAACGCGTAAAGCTATGGAAACATTTGCTCAAGAAAAAAAGTTAAGTTTTTCAAAAGAAGAGGTACAAAAAGTACAAAAGGACTTTCTTTCGGTGGCCATTACTCAAGAAGAAACCTTAAAAACCATAAAAGAGTTTTACAACAAAACCAACTATATTTTAGACCCACATACTGCAGTAGGAGTAAAGGCAGGACTTAAGTTTAAAGATGAATTTCCTTTAATTTGTTTAGCTACAGCACATCCTGCTAAATTCCCAGAAACTGTAAGCAAAGCTTTGAATTTTAACTTAAAACTACCTCAAGAAATAGAAAAACTTTATCATTTCCCTAAGAAGTTTGAAGTTTTACCTCCGGAAGTAGAAAAAGTTAAGAATTTTCTTCAAACTAAAGCTTTGATTTGAAGAATGTCTTATAAAAAGATTTTTCTTATCTTTTTAATTCTTTCTTTGATGGTATTTTTGGGAGGACTTTGGTATGGTTTTAGAAAAAAAAGTATTTACAGTGAGTTTATAGGGTATATTTTTTTTCCTTTGTGGAAATCAGGAAGTTTCTTTGGAAAAGAACTTAAAGAACTTTATAGAGATTACATAGATTTAGTAGAAGTAAAAAAGGAAAATCACCGATTAAAAGAAGAAATTTTGAAGCTTAAGGCGGAGCTTAATACTTACAAAGAAAGAGAAGCCCTTTATCAGGAATTAGAAAAATTTTATAGAATTTCTTCAAACTTTTCTTATCCTAAAGTAGGAGCCAGAATAATTTTAAAGCCTATGGATCCATTTTTAGGAATTATTTTTATAGATAAAGGAACCAAAGACGGTATTTTACCTCAAATGCCGGTTTTGTCTGCGGCTGGAGATAGAGGAATAGCATTAGTAGGTCAAGTAGTTGAAGTTTATAGAAACTGGAGCAAGGTAATTTTGGTTACAGATCCTTCTTTTGCTGCTGATGTAGTAGTTCAAAGAACTAGAGATAGAGGAATACTTAGAGGTAAAGCCGAACCTTTATGTAGTTTAGAATATCTTCCTTTATATTCCCAAGTTCAAAGTAAAGATGAAGTAGTTACTTCTGGACAAGATGCTTTATTTCCTCCTGGACTGATGGTAGGCGAGGTAGTTTCAGTAAATAAAGAAGAGACCCAAGGACTTTTTAAAAAAGCCGAAGTTAAACCTTGGATAGACTTTCATAATTTAGAAATTGTTTATGTTTTAGTAAAATTACCTGAAATCTCTTTTTAACATTTTATGGGAGTTAAGAGCTTAATTTATAACTTTTTACCCTTAGTTTTATGGATATCTTTCGTAAAAGTTTTAGAGGGTTTTCTTTTTCCGTTTTACACTGGAGACTCTTTTTTAGCTCTAGCTTTAATTTTATTATCTTTGAAAGATCTAAATTTTTTAACTTTTATTAGTTTGTTTTTTTTAGGGGTTTTAAAAGGTATTTTTTCAACAGGAGAAATTTTTTGGGGAGTTATTTTTGTTCTTGTAGGAGTTGTTTGGAAAATTACTCAAAGATATATTAAATTAGATAGCTTTAAATTTAAAATAATTTTTTGGATTCTTAGTGTTTTTTTAATAAGTTTAGTAAATTTGTTTTTCTTTTTTTATCGTTTTAAGAGTAAACTAGAATTTGAATTAATAATCTCTTTGTTTTTAAAAATGTCGCTTTACTTTTGTTCAACCTTTATTTGGATTCTTGTTATTTATTGGATTATGAGATGTTTTTTCAAGTTAGCCTATGATAAAGTGGAATAAAAATTATAAAGAAATTATATTAGAAAAAGAAACTATTTTAAAAACTGATTTTTGGACCCGTAGAGTTTATTGGGTTAAAATTTTGCTTGGAATTCTTACTTTACTTTGTATAGCTAAAATCTCTTATCTTCAAATTTTAAAACACTCCTATTATTATAAAAAAGCTAAAGAAAGATC
>JAUQQL010000011.1 GCA_030578315.1 Thermodesulfobacteriota bacterium
TTGGTAAATTAAATTTTATAATGGAGGGTGCTCTGATTTTTGTAGGTAATGAACTTCTCTCTGGGGTTGTTTTAAATACTAATAGTTTTTTAGCTTGCCAGAAGTTAACTCAAGAAGGTTATTCGGTTAAAGAAATTGTAACTCTTCCTGATGAGATAAACTATTTAATAGAGTACTTAAAAAATTTTTTAAAAAAGTACGAATTTATATTGGTTTCTGGAGGTCTTGGTCCTACAGATGACGACATAACTAATTTAGCTGTTGCTAAAGCTTTTAATTTGCCTTTGATTGAGAATCCAAATTTTATTTTAGCTATATTAAACTCCAAGGAATATAAATTTTCTCAAGAAATAGCTCAAAAAATGGCTCTCCTTCCTCAAGGAGCTAAAATTCTTTCTAAGGATTTTTCCATGGCTGGTTATTATCTAGAATTGAACCAAAAGCTTTTATTTTTTTTACCCGGAGTTCCTGAACAATTTAAATTTTTATTAGAAACTGAGGTCTTACCTATTCTTAAAAAAAAGAAACCTTCAACTTCTAAAGTTTTTACTTTAAATTTTCGTTTTTTTGATCTTTGTGAAACCGATTTAAATCTTTTTCT
Organism: Thermodesulfobacteriota bacterium; assembly: GCA_030578315.1. GTDB lineage: Bacteria > Desulfobacterota > Thermodesulfobacteria > Thermodesulfobacteriales > Thermodesulfobacteriaceae > Thermodesulfobacterium. Next base: position 602 of record JAUQQL010000011.1, read on the forward strand.
TAATCAAATAAAAGAGAAAAAAACTTATCAAAACATAGATGTTGGATACTATCCTATTTTTCCTGAAGTAAAGTTAGTACTTAAAGGAGAAGAAAAAGAATTAAGGCAGTTGGAGATCCTTATTAAAGAAAGATTTCAATATAATCTTGTAAGTACAGAAGACGAAAGTCTTCCCTTAGTAGTGGGGAAGCTTTTAGTTCGAAAAGGAGAGAATCTTTCTGTTGCTGAATCCTGTTCAGGAGGATTTCTTTCTTCTCTAATTACCTCTATTTCCGGAAGTTCTCAGTATTTCGAAAGAGGGTTTATAACTTATAGTCCTTTAAGTAAAATTGAACTTTTGGGAGTTAAAAAAGAAACTCTTGAAAAATTTGGACCAGTAAGTTTTGAAACTGCTTTAGAAATGGCAGAGGGTGCTAAAAAACAGGCTAAAACAGACTATGCTCTTTCTTTAACCGGAATAGCAGGACCTACAGGAGGAACCGAAAAAACTCCTGTAGGAACGGTTTTTATAGGTATAGCCTCTAAAACCTTTGTCAAAGCTTATAAGTTTAGATTTCCTGGGAATAGAAAAGAAATTCAAATTTTAGCAAGTTATACTGCTCTAGATATCTTGAGGAGGACCCTTTTTTATGGTGAGAGCCTTTTTAGCTATAGATTTGCCATGGAAATTAAAGAAAAAAATTTATGAATTAAGTCTTTTACCTATCCCTGACTCTTTAAAGGTTAAATGGGTAGAAGAAAAAAACTTACATTTAACTTTAAAATTTTTTGGTAACATTTCAGAAAATTTATTAGAGGAACTTTATAAAGAAACTTTTAACAGTTTTCAAAATTTTATAAGTTTTGAGCTAGTTATAAACGATTTAGGATACTTTTCAGAAAAAGCCTCTCCAAGAGTAGTGTGGATAGGAATAAAAGATGAAGAAAAAAAGCTTGCAGAAGTTTACGAGAATCTAAAAAAAATATTTAAAAAATATAAAATAAAAGATACTTCGGAAAAGTTTCATCCTCATATTACCTTATTTAGAATTAAAAAATTAGGTAGTAAAGAAGATTTCGAAAAGTATTTTAATAAACTTAGTTCACGAGCCAATTTTTTATTAAAAAATTTGAAATTTTCAGTAAGTGACTTAACTTTCTATAAAAGTACCCTTTATTCAAGCGGGCCTGTGTACGAAGTACTATATAAGGTTTATTTTAAAAATTGAAAGGAGGTTAAAGAAGTGAACAAAGAAGTAATTTGTTTTTTTGAGATGCCTTTTGAGTGGCAAAGAGAAAAGTATCTTAATAAATTAAAAAATAAACTTAAAGAAATTAATAAAGAGGTTGAAATTTATTTTGTAGATTATCCTTTAGATGAAACCACTGTTCGGATGCACCCAGAAATTTCTATTGCGGTAATTTATATTAATTCTTATATAACTTCTAAAGTTTTAGAAAAATTATCTAATCTTAAATTTTTGATTACTAGAACAACAGGCATAGACCATATTGACCTTTTAGCTTCTAAACGCCAAGGAGTTACTGTAGCAAATATTCCTTATTACGCTTCTATAACTGTTACAGAACACACTATTGCTCTTATGTTTGCTTTAGCTAGAAAAATGAGAGAAGTTTTACAAAAAACTCAAAAATTTCGGTTTTCGCGAGATGGGCTTTTAGGCCTAGACCTTTGCGGTAAAACTATAGGAGTTATTGGTACAGGAAATATAGGAAAAGAAATAGTTAGAATAGCTTATGGAATTGGTATGAAAATCTTGGCTTATGATATAAACCCTTCTCAAGAGTTAATAGAAAAATATCAAGTAAAGTATGTGAGTTTAGAAGAACTTCTTGAAAACTCAGATGTAATTATTGTAATGGTTCCTTACTATTCTAAAACTCACCATCTTATTAATAAAAATAATATTAAATTAATAAAAGAAACTGCTATGTTAATTAACACAGCTAGAGGACCTATAGTTGATACAGAAGCTTTAATTTGGGCTTTAGAAAATGGAAAACTTAAAGGTGGGGTAGCTATAGATGTTTTTGAAGGAGAAAAAGTTTTATTACAAAATCTTTATTTAAAAGAAGGATACCATTGTCCTGAAGAAGAAAAAAAGGCTCTTAAAACCCTTCATCTATTAAAATATCCTAATGTAATGCTAACTCCTCATGTAGCTCACTACAGTATAGAGGCTATAGACAGAGTTATAGACTGTGTGGTTGAAGAGATTGCCTATTTTCTTTTATACGGAACAAGTAAAGTTTCTTTTAAGGTTTATTTTTGATAATTAAAATAATAAAAAAAGGAGGAAAGATTTTTATGTCTGAAAAAATTTGTTTTTTTGAAATTACTCAAGACTGGCAACCAGAAATTTATTCACAAAAAATAAAAATGAAATTAGAGGAAGTTCAAAAAAAAGCTGAAATTATTTTTGTAGACGAACCTTTAAAAGAAGAAAATGCAGGAAATTATTGGGACATTTCTATAGCTTCTATTTATTTAGATTCTTTAATTACTGAAAATGTCTTACAAAAGATGCCTGCCTTAAAACTGATTATAACTAGAACTGCGGGTTTTGATCACATAGATATATTAGCCTGTAAACGAAAAGGGATAGCTGTTTCTAATATCCCAAGTTATGCTCCTACTACAGCTGCAGAATATGTATTTAGTTTAATTTTTACTTTGGCTAGAAAACTTCATGTAGCGTTTGAAAAGGTCAAAAATTTTGATTTTTCAAGAGAAGGGCTTTTAGGCATAGATCTTTTCCAAAAAACTATAGGGATTATTGGAACAGGAAATATTGGAAGTGAAGTAGCAAGACTAGCTTATGGAATAGGGATGAGAATTTTAGCTTATGATATCAATCCTTCTCGGTGGCTGGTAGAGAAGTATAAAGTTGAATATGTTTCTTTAGAACATCTTCTTAGAGAATCTGATGTTATAGTTATAATGATTCCTTTTTATTCTAAAACTTATCACTTTATAAACAAAGAAAATATTAAGTTAGTTAAAGAAAACTCTATGTTAATAAATGTAGCTAGAGGACCGCTTATTGATACAGATGCCTTACTTTGGGCTTTAGAGAATGGAAAACTCAAAGGAGGTATAGCTTTGGATGTCTTTGAGGGAGACCATTTATTTTTAGAAGAACTTTACTTAAAAGATAAAGTTATTCCGTGGGAGGAGTGTCAAAAAAGTTTAAAAGCTTTAAAACTTTTAAGCTATCCTCAAATAATTTACACTCCAAGATTAGCTGACTACACTGAAGAAGGTCTAGAAAAATTAAAAGATTTAGTTATAAGAGATATTGTTCACTTCTTAACTTATGGGAGTTGTCTTAGTCAGGTAGAACCTTACTTTTAAAAACTATATCCTGCAGACACTACAGAAACCATAGAACCTGGTCCGAAAGGAAGACCTTCCTGATAGTAAATTTCTAAAGATCCTTTTAAATTAGCCTTACGAATAAGTAGACATAAAACATAAAGGCATCCAATTCCACAAATTTTCATATCTTTGTATTCTTCTACTTTTTCTAAAAATTTTTCTTCTTCTCCATTTACCGAAAGTTCTAATAAAGTTTTATCAACTTCTAAGGCTCTTAATTTGTGAGCTTCAGTTGCAGGAAATAAGTCTCCATATCTAATACCTAGGTGACAGAAATCTATTCCTAAAACTATATAAGTCTTTTCATCCATTAATTCTAATATTCCTTCTACAAAAGCATTTACTAAATCTTTTTGGTTAAGAATATTAGATAAAGAGCCTATTAAAATAGGTAAAATTACGAATTCTTCTCTTAATAAGTAATGTAGAAACAAAGCCTGAAATTCAATAGAGTGTTCCCACTTATGTGCTATGTGGTCAAAATAAAGTTCTAGTTTTTTGCTACGGTTAAGATAAAAAAGTCCACCTCGATCATTTTTAATTATACCAAAAGGGGTGGCTAAGTTTTTAGTTAAAACCGAATAAGGAAGGTCTAAGTAGTGTCCCACTCCTAATACAATTATTCTTGCACCAGCTGAAGGTTTAAATTTGCTGTAACTTTCTCCAAAAGCCTTAGCTCCTACTTTTATATCTATGTGAGGGGCAATAAGAATTTTAGGAGAACTGGAAGAACTTTTGGCTAACTTTAAAATATCTTCTACAAAAAACTTAGCTTCGGAAGAAGAAAGAGGATAAGCTTTATCAGCAAAAACCATAGGTCTAACTTTAAGCTCAAGCCACTTAGTATAAACCTTGTTTTTAATTTCCTCAAATTTTTCACTCCACAAAAAGCCTTTTTCGTCGAGGTATTTTACTATTTTTTGAATTTCTTCTAAAGGCACCAAAGTTCCCAATTTTTTGGTTGCCTCCACCTGTAGATCTCTTAAGTCATGATTTCCATCCATCAGAGCTAATAAAAATCCCAAACTTTGAGGAATAATTAGAATCTCTTCTACTAATCCTACAGGGTCTCTTAATAAAAAAACAGGTTGACCCTGCCACTGAGATGGAATAGCATCAATTTGTCTTAAAATAGGTTTATAGTCTGGACTCATTTTTAGCTTGCCTCTCCAAAATCTTCTGAAGTTAATTCTTCGCAAGCTACTTTTACTCTTTCTATAGCAGAATAGAAATTCTCTTCTATTGTTCTTACTCTTACACCAAAAGCTTTCTGAACGGCTTTTCTTACAATTTCACCCTTAAGTAGAGCGTTTTCCCATCCAAATTCTGCATATTTTTGATTCACCACCTGGTTAAGCTCAAGAAGGGCTTCAGCTCTTTTTCTTCTTTCTTTAGCAGCTTCTTCTAAAGGCAAGTCTAAAAACTGATCTATTTTGGAGACGAAATTTTCATAAAAACTGGCTGGAAATCTACCATCATATTCTTCTATAGCAAATCCAAAAGTTATAAAAATAGGGTCTTTAAAATAAGTAAAAAGTTCGCTTTCTATTATTTCAGGATTTTCTTTTAGCAAGTCCATATACAACCGATAAGCCTGTTTAGATTTTTCTTTTACATTGGGAGGTTTTTCAGTATTAAACTCTAAAATATAGTGATAAAGACTTTCATCTACCACAATACCTAAAATTTCTCTTGCTCCTAAATCCCTCATAGCTTCTAAACGGTGTCTTCCATCCACCACATAATATTTACCATCCTTAGGAGCAACTATTATAGGAGTTAAAAAACCTAATTTTTCTATAACCATTTCTAAATGTTTTTTTAAACTTTCCGATAAGTCTCTTTGAAAAGGAGGAATGAATATTTCGTCCAACTTAAAAAGAGCTAATTTGAGAGTTTGTTTTCTTACAGGTTCTTCAAAAGTAGCAATTTCTTTCATTCTCTAGATCCCCCCTTTATTTATAAAGGAGTTTAATCTGCACTTCTTCTTAAAAAAGTAGGAATTTCAAGTAATTCTTCGGAAATAAAATCTAAAGAAAACTTTTTTCTTCTTTCTTCTTTTTTTCTCAGTGATTCATCTAAGTAAATAACTCCCTCTTTTTCAGGAGTTGAAATTTCTTTTCCTTCTTTTAATCCTGTAGCAATTACTGTTACTCTTAATAGATCTCCCAAACTTTCGTCAAAAACTATACCCCAGAAAACTTTTGCGTCTGGGTGAAGTTCTTTAGAAATAGTAGAAGTAATAATTTGAGTTTCCTGTAAGGTTAAGGTATCAGGATGTACAGTAATATTCAGAATCAGCCCTTTAGCTCCTGAAATGGAAAGATCCTCAAGAAGGGGGCTAGATATAGCCATTTGAGTTGCAATTTCTGCCCTTTCTTCGCCACTTGCCTCTCCCATTCCCATAAGAGCTAATCCTCCACTTTCACTCATAACCATTTTTACATCAGCAAAATCCAAATTGATATAACCAGGGGAAAGAATTAAATCAGAAATTCCCTTTACTGCATAATATAATACATCATCTGCTTTTTTAAACATTTCAAAAAGTTTTTCTTGAGGAGAACCCAAGGTTATTAATCTGTCATTAGGTATAACTATCATAGTATCTACATATTTTTTTAGTTCTTCTAGTCCTTCTTCCGCTATTTTCATTCTATATCTTCCTTCAAAACTAAATGGTTTGGTCACCACTGCTACAGTTAAAATTTCCATTTCTTTACATATTCTGGCTATTACTGGAGAAGCTCCAGTTCCAGTACCTCCTCCCATTCCAGCAGCTATAAAAACCATATCAGTATTTTTTAGATACTCTCTAATTTCTCTTTCACTCTCTAGAGCTGATTGTCTACCAATTTCAGGATCTCCTCCTGCTCCCAATCCTTTAGTTAAATTTTTTCCTAAATGAATTTTAATAGGAGCTAAATTAAGACTTAAAATTTTATAATCGGTGTTGGCTGCTATAAACTCTACTCCTTGAAGACCTTTTTTTATCATATTTCCTAAAGCATTTCCTCCACCACCACCTACTCCTATAACTTTTATATTTGGTTGAATCTTGAGTTCCAAATCTTCTCCTAATGTATTAACCATTTTTTTCCTCCCACCTTTCAGTTTTAGGTTTTAAAATTTTAAATTTTTAATCTTATAAATTCTTTAATTTTCTCCCAAAAGCTTTTACCTTTGGCTTTCTCCTCTTTTTCGGTTTCTAAAGAATTGTAAGCATAAAGCAATAATCCTACAGCAGTTGCATATTGAGGATGATAAATTTCTTCAGTAAGTCCCGGCAGTTTTGGAGGATATCCAATTCTTGTAGGTAGGTCTAAAATCTGGTCTGCAAGATAAATTATTCCTGGAAGAAGTGCAGATCCTCCGGTAAGAACCAAACCACTAGTAATTTTTGTCCTATCTCCAAGATTATCTATTTCTGCTTCTACCAACTCTAAAAGTTCTCGCACTCTAAGTTCTAAAATTTCTGCTAAAACTTTTCTGCTTAGCTTTTTAGACGGTCTATTTCCTATACCAGGAACTTCTATAATTTCTTCTTCATTTATTAGTTCTTTTAAACAAACTCCAAACTGAATTTTTAATTTTTCTGCTTCGGTTTTTGAGGTTCTAAGTCCTATGGCTAGATCATTAGTCAAAAGCTCTCCGCCTACAGGAATAGAAGATACAAACCTTAAAACATTATCCCAAAAGCAAACTATATCTGTAGTTCCTCCTCCAAAGTCTATAAGTAATACTCCCAATTCTTTTTCCTCGGAAGTTAAAACTGCTTCTGCAGAAGCCAGTCCCTGAAAAATTACTTCTTCAACCTCCAAATCAAGTTTTTCAAAGCATCGCATTAAATTTTGTACCACAGAACGATTAGCAGTAATAAATTGAACATGTGCTTCCAATCTCATACCAGTCATTCCAACAGGATGTAAAATTCCTCGGTGCTGATCTACAATAAATTCTTGAGGAATAATATGTAAAATAATTCGGTCAGGAGGAAGCTCAATAGATTGAGCAGAATCTAGCACTTCTTGTACCTCGTTAGGGGTTACTTGTTTTTCTTTTAAAGCTACTACCCCCATTCCAGAAATAGTTTTAATATGACTTCCTGCTATACTAGTATAAACATTCTTAACATTTACTTTAGCTTGAGTTTTGGCTTTTTCTATGGCACTTTTTATACTTGCAGTAGCTTCTTCTATGTTAATGACCACTCCCTTTTTTAATCCCTTAGAAGGAACTACCCCCATCCCAGTAACCCAAAGCTTACCCTCTTTTTCCTCTCCTATAAGAGCACAAATTTTGGTTGTCCCTATATCTACTACTAAAATAGCATCTCCCTTACTCATTTTTTAACTCCTAAATTTAATTAAAGCCTTACCCCAGGGATAATCCATTCTTATAACTTCGATCTTGTCCATTAACTGTTTTTCGTATAAGTAAGTTACAACCTTATCTAAACTTTTATACAAAAACTGCCAATCTTTTTCAGTAATTAAAGGAAAATAAATTTTAATATTATTTTTAGTAATAAATAAAATACTTTCATTATCTAAAATAACTTTAGCGAAACTTTCGTAAACTGGTAAATAAGATTTATTGTTTTTAAGCCAGTTTAAAAAGTTAAAAAAATTTTCTTTAAATTCTTCGTTTTTTATTTCTACTACAGGGTAAAATAAATAATCTTCAGGCAAAATCTCACTTATTATATCTCCTTTTTTATTTACTAAAAAACCTTTATTATCTTTTATTAAAATAGCTAAAGGTTCTTTTTCTTTAATTTTTATTTCTAAAATACCCAGAAAGTTTCTTGCTACCAAAACTTCCTCTATTCGTGGATGTTTAAGCAATTTTTCTCTTATTTTGGAAAGAGAAATCCTGTAAAGTCTCTCTCCACCTTTAAGTTCGGTAAGTTTAATAATTTCCTCTTTACTTATTTTATTATTTCCAACCACTACGATTTCCTTTAATAGAAAAAGGTCTGTAAAGTAAAGTAAGTATACAAGTATTATTAAAATTAAAGAAATTATTGATCCACAAATAAAAAACTGGTTCTTAACTAATTTTTTTATAAGTTGCATCCCAAAAATTTTACCTCCGGCTCTAAAAAAGTTTGAAACCTTAGATAAACCTCTTCTTGAGCTTTTTGAATGAGTTTTATAACTTCTTCAGCTCTGGCTCCACCTAAATTCACTATAAAATTTGCGTGTTTTTCAGAAATTTTAGCTCTACCTATTTGAAATCCTTTTAAACCGCAGGCTTCTATAAACCACCCTGCATAACAACACGGAGGGTTTTTAAAAACCGAACCAAAGGTTCTCTCCAGAAAGGGTTGAGTTTTTTTTCTCTTTTCTATAAAGCTTTTCATTCTTAGCCAAATTTTTTCTCTTTCTTTTTTTAATAATTCTAACTCAGCAGAAAGAATAACTCCTTCTTCTTTAAACCAGCGATAACCCCAAAGGTCAGAAGAAGAACTTACAACTTTTACTTCCCCGTTTTTATAAAGTTCTACCTTTTTGACTACTTCGGAGACGCTACTATTAAAAGCTCCGGCGTTCATTTTAATTGCGCCACCAAGAGTTGCAGGAACTCCCACTAAAAATTCTAGACCAGAAAAACCTTCTTTAAAACCAAAACTTACAAGTTTATTTATAGAAGTTCCAGCTAGGGCTTTAATTACTAGTTTATTTTTTTCTTTTTTTATTATCTTTATTCCTTCAAGTTTTCTTAAATTAATTATTACTCCCTCAAACCCTTTATCTCCTACCAAAAGATTACTTCCTCCTCCTAAAATAAAGTAAGGAACTTCTTCCCTTTCCAAAAAAACTAGCAAGTCAATCAATTCCTCTACACTTTTAGGAAAAATCATTCTCATACACGGACCACCAATTTTTATTGTAGTATAAGGAGCTAAAACTTCTTTTTCCTTAAAAATCAAATTTTTACTTTTTAAATATATATCAATAAATTTCCAATTCTTCATTTCTCAAGTAAATTATGCAGTTTATAAATGTCTCCTGCTCCCATGGTTACTATTACCTGTTCAGGCTCAACTATCTTTTTCAAAGTTTCTAATATACTTAAAAAGTCTTTACAAAAAAAAGTTGGTTTATGAGTTCTTAAATTACTAACGTTTTCAAAAAATATTTTTCCACTTATTCCCGGTATAGGGACTTCACTTGCAGGGTATATTTCAGTTAAAATTAAAATATCTGATTCCTTTAAAACCATTAAAAAATCTTCCCACAAAGCTTTTACCCGCGTATATCGATGGGGTTGAAAAATTAAAATCATTTTTTTTTCAGGATACATTTTTCTTAAAGTAAGAAGAGTTTCCTTAATTTCTCGAGGATGATGAGCGTAATCATCAATTAAAATGCAATTTCTCCATTGTCCCTTAACCTCTATTCTTCTTCCCACACCTTTAAAATTCTTTAAAACTTCTAAAACTTTAGAAAAAGGCAATTTTAATTCCAAAGCTACCCCCATAGCTCCTAAGGCGTTAAGGACATTGTGAACTCCTGGGACTCCTAACCTTACCTTGCCCAAAGATTTGTTTCCTTTAAAAATTTCTACTAAAGGATAAGCTGTATCTTCTAAAATCTTACCTTTTAAAATATTTTCCTCTGAAAGTCCGTAAAAAAGAAAAGGTCCAAAAATTTCTTGAGAAATCTCTTTAACCCCTTGGTCATCTCCACATAAAATAACTTTTCCCTGAGCAGAGCATCTTTTAATAAAATTAATAAAAGCCTTTTTAATAGCAGAAAAGTCTGCGTAAAAGTCAAGGTGTTCCCTATCTATATTAGTAATAACTTCTATAAAAGGTCTGTAACAAAGAAAGGAACCGTCACTTTCGTCTGCTTCGGCTACTAGGTATTCGCTTTTTCCAAGTATTGAGTGACTGTTTATATTTTTAATAATTCCGCCTACGATAACTGTTGGATTTTTTTTAAGAGATATAAGAATTTCTGCAATCATGGAAGTAGTTGTAGTTTTTCCATGAGAACCAGCAACTACAATACTTTTAGGATACAAATTCATTACCTGAGAAAGCATTTGAGCTCTTGGAATAACCCACAAACCCATTTCTTTGGCTTTTACTAATTCTGCATTTTCTAAAGGAACTGCTGAAGAATATACCACTATTTCAGGTTTTTCTTTTTCTAAATGTTTTCCAGAATGACCGTAATAAACCGTGATACCCTTTTTTTCTAAAATTTGAGTGTACTTATTACGATTCAAGTCACAGCCTGTAACTTTATGTCCTAAAGTAAATAAGATCAGAGCTAAACTGCTCATTCCTACTCCACCAATTCCTACAAAGTGAATACTTCTTTTTTTTTCAAGCATGTTTTACCAGAGATTCCATTTCTCTTATTATTATTTCTTCAGAATCTTCTATATATAAACTTTGCATAGCTTTTTTCATATTTTCAAGTTTTTCTTGGTTTTGAAGCAGTTCTTTAAGTAGAGAATATACCTTTTCAGGAGTTGCTAGTTCTTGTTTTAAGTAAAGAGCTCCTCCTCTTTGGGCTACCATTGCAGCATTCCTTTCTTGGTGGTTCTTTATAGCATACGGAAAAGGAATAAAAAAAGCAGGTTTACCTGAAGCAAAAAGTTCTGCTAAAGTAGTAGCTCCTGCTCTTCCTAGAACTAAGTCAGCTTGAGCATAAGCCCAAGCCATATCCTCAATAAAAGAAAAAACCTTTATTCTTTCTATATCTTTTTTAGGTAAAATTTTTATATATTCTTCTTTAACCCATTCAAAATCTTCCAAACCAGTTTGATGAATAACTAAAAGGTCGTTGAAATCTTTTAAAAGTCGGGGAATTACTCTAATAGATAGCTGATTTATGAATCTTGCTCCTAAACTCCCTCCCAAAACTAAAAGTCCTTTTCCATTATGTTCTTTTTTTCTCTTCTCTTTTATTTCACTCCTTACAGGGTTTCCTGAAAAAACCACTTTTTTTTGAGGAAAGTACTTTTCACTACCCGGAAGACTTACAAAAACTCTATCCACCAATTTACTTAAAACTCTATTTGCCCATCCTGGTTCTATGTTTTGCTCGTGTAAAGAAGTTTTTTTACCTTTGAGTTTACCTGCTAAAACTACAGGAAAAGAAATATATCCTCCTGTGGCAAATATAATTTGAGGTTCTATTTTTTTAATAAACTTAAAAGCCTTTAAAAAGGCTTTTAGCATTTTGTAGCTAGCCTTAATTTTATCTTTAAAAGCTCTACCTAAAAAACCTTCTACGTCCAATTCTAACACTGGGAAAGGCTTATCTTTTAAAATTAAACGCTCTATTTTTCGCGTTCCAGAAACAAAGTAAACTTCTCTTCCTTTTTTTAAAAGAGTTTGAGCTATAGCTAAGCCAGGAAATATGTGCCCACCAGTTCCACCCGCTACAATTAACCATCTCAATGATAAACCTCCTTTTTATCATTAGAAAACCTATTTTTAAAAAAACTAGGAGCATACTTTAAAACCAATTCTCTAAAAATTTCTCCTCTTTCTTTATAATCACTAAATTGGTCAAAACTTGAACAAGCTGGAGAAAAAAGAACCGTATCTCCTGGTTGAGAAATTTTAAAAGCCAAAGCCAGAGCTTCTGCTAAGTTATCCACTATATAAGTTTCTGTTAACCCCTGAAGTTCTTCAGCTATAATGTATTTGGCTTCTCCCATTAAAATTAAACTTTTAACCTTTTCTTTTATTAGGGTTGCCAAAGGTAAATAAGAAGCTCCTTTATGTTTTCCTCCTAAAATTAAAATAACAGGATAGTTAACCGAATTTAAAGCTTGCAAAGTGGCGTCCACATTAGTAGCTTTGGAATCATTTATAAAGTAAATACCTCCAAAATTGCCCACGAATTCTAATCTGTGAGGGAATCCTACAAATTCTTTGATAAGCTTTTCTACACTTTCTCTGGAAGCTCCAAGCAAACGAGCTCCTAAACTACCTGCAATGTAATTTAGCTTATTATGAAGCCCCTTAAGCTTAAATCCTAAAAAAGAAAAACATTCCTCTGTTTCTCCGATCCTTAAAACAAATTCATCCTCATTTTTTAAGTAAGCCGAAAGTCCTTTTTGCTTTCCAAAAAATAAAATACTTCCTTTTACCACATCTTTAAATTTTTCAAACCAAGGTTCTTTAAAGGGTAAAATGCTGAAATCTTCTTTTTTTTGCTTTTCAAATAATCTGTACTTATAGTAAGCGTATTCTTCTTCATTTTTATATCTTTCTAGATGATCAGGAGTAATATTTAAGAGTATACCAACCTTGGGAGAAAAAGTTTCCACAGTTTCTAGTTGAAAACTTGAGACTTCTAATACTAGTTTGTCAACTTTAGCTTGGGATAAAATATATTCAGAAAGTGGAATACCAAAATTAGCTCCAGTGAAAACCCGATAACCTGAAAGTTTTAATAATTCTGAAACTATAGAAGAAGTAGTAGTTTTACCATTTGTTCCGGTTATAGCAATAGTATTTTCTTTTTCTTTTTCTGAAAGGTATCTCCAGGCAAGTTCTAATTCGCTCCACACAGGTATACCTTTTTTATAACAAATTTCGTAAACCTCTCTCGGAACACCAGGACTTACTATTACCAAGTCAGCAGAAGTGAGAGTTTCTATTTTGTGTCCCCCAGTTTCAAAAACCACCCCCCCTCCTATTTCAAAAGTTGAAATCATAGAAGGGGGGAGTTCTTCCTTATTTTTCTTTTCAGAAATAATTACCTGAGCACCTTTTACTAAAAGCAAACGAGTAGCTGCAATTCCACTTTTACCATACCCTATTACTACTACTTTTTTGTTTCTAAGGTCCATTTATTTAACCTTTTATTATTATCTTATTTTTAAAGTACTCAAAGCTATAAGACCACATATAACTGAAATAATCCAAAATCTTATAACTACTTTACTTTCTTTCCAGTTTAACAATTCAAAATGATGATGAAGGGGTGCCATTTTAAATATTCTTTTTCCCTTGGTTAATTTAAAGTATCCTACTTGAAGAATTACTGAAAGAGCCTCTGCTACAAACACTCCTCCTGCAATGAGTAGTATAAATTCCTGTTTAATCATAAGAGAAATAGCTCCCAGAGTTGCTCCTAAAGAAAGTGAACCTACATCTCCCATAAAAATTTCTGCAGGATAAGAATTATACCAAAGAAATCCTAACCCTGCTCCTCCTAAGATAGCACAAAAAATAGCTACTTCTCCTGCAAAAGGTACATAAGGAATAAATAAATAGCTAGCAAATTTCACATGTCCTGCTATATAAGAAAAAACAGAATATACTCCAGCAACTACGCAAAAAGGAACTATTGCCAGTCCATCAAGTCCATCAGTAAGGTTCATAGCGTTAGAGCTTCCTAAAATTACCAAAATAGAAAAAATTAAATATCCCAATCCCAGTTCTAAAACAAAGTTTTTTAAAAAAGGAAAGTAAAGTATGGTGCTATGCCCTAAATAATAATAAAGAATTAAGTAAAAAATTACTACCAAAAAAATTTGAATAACAAGTTTTTCTCTAGCTTTTAACCCTAAATTTTTTTTTCTTTTTATTTTCAGATAGTCATCCCAAAAGCCTATAGCTCCAAAAGTGACAAGAGTAAAAAGAGAAAGCCAGATAAAAGGATTAGAAAGGTTTGTCCAAAGAAGCGTTGAGATTACTATACTTAAAATAATAATAACCCCCCCCATAGTTGGGGTTCCAACTTTAACTTGATGATGGGAAGGTCCTTCTTCTCTTATAAATTGACCAAACTGTTTTTTTTTCATATATTTTATAAAAGGCGGCATTAAAAAATAAACTAATAAAAAAGCAGTTAAAGAACCGTAAAGTAAACGAAAAGTGATATATTTAAAAATATTTAAAAAACTAAGCCATTCACTAAAATAATGAAGATAGTAAAACATATTTATTTTATAGATAATAACTTTTCAACTATTCTTTCCATTTTTAAAGCTCTTGAACCTTTAACTAAAATAACTGCTTTTTCAAATTTTAGCCCAGCTTCTAAATCTTTCAAAAAAGTTTCAACTTGAGGATAAATTCTAAAAGGCTTTTGAGAAGGCAAAAAACCTTCGGCATACTTTTCTGCCATCTCCCCAATAAAATAAGCCTCTTCAACTACCAAACTTGCTTCTCTACCAATTTTTATGTGAAATTCCTTAGCATAAATTCCCAGTTCTTTCATGTCCCCCAAAATAGCTATTTTTTTCATATTTTTTACTGGAAGAGTAGATAAAAATTCCAAAGCAGTTTTCATAGAACCTGGATTAGCGTTGTAAGTATCGTCAACAATCCAAAGTTTAGTATTCTGATATATCTTGATTCTTGAAAATAAAAGTATTTCTTTTCCTAACTTTTCTAAAATTTCTTTTAAATTTAATCCGAAGTGAATTGCTACTGCCAAACTTGCCAAAAGATTTAAGATATAATGTTTTCCTAAATTGGGGATCTCTACAAAATAGTTCTTTTCTTGATACTTTAACCACGCTTTTATTTTAAAATCTTTCACTTCAAATTTTGAAACAAAAAAGTCTGAAGATGGATCAAAACCAAAAGAAATTTTTCGGTGAGGTAAGACTTTAACTCTTTCTCTCAAAATAGACTGGTCGTAGTTGTAAACTAATGTTCCGTTAAGAGAAGTATTTTCAAAGAGTTTAATTTTTTCTTCCAGAACTCCTTCTATACTTCCTAGTCCTTCCAAATGTGCAGGATAAATACAGGTAATTACCGAAACTTGAGGTTCAATAATTTTAGCTAGTTTTTCAATTTCTCCTGGAGAATTGGTTCCTACTTCTAAAACTGCTACCTCTGTATCATTTTTAAAAGAAAGAATTGAAAGAGGAACACCTATCAAGTTATTGTAGTTAGCTAAATTTTTAGAAGTTTTAAAGTAAGAACTTAAAATAGCAAATATCAGTTCTTTAGTGGTAGTTTTTCCGCACGAACCTGTAACTCCAACTACTTTAAGATTCAGTTTTTTTCTCCAAAAATTTCCTAAATCTCCTAAAGCTTTAAGAGTATCTTTAACCAAAATTACCGAGACGGTTTTGGGAATCTGTTCTATCTTAAAGCCCTCTGGAAAATGAGACAAAATTAAACCTTTAGCTCCTTTATCTATAGCTATTCTCCAAAAGGAATGGCCATCAAAGTTTTTCCCCTTAAGTGCCCAGAATAAAAAACCAGGTTGAATAATTCTAGTATCTGTAGAAACTCCTCTAAAAGATATCCCCATGTCCCCATTTATCAATATACCTTCGGTAGCTCTAACTACTTCTTCTGTAGTAAGATTTACCTCTACATTCATTCTCTAGCCAGTTGAGCAACTATTTTTAAAATTTCTTCTTTATCAGAAAAGGGTATTTTTTTCCCCTTTATTTCAAAATAATTTTCGTGTCCCTTTCCTGCAACTAACAATATATCACCTTTTTTTAAATTTTTTATAGCCCACTGCAAAGCTAAACTTCTATCAATAATGATTTCGTAAGATGTCTTATTGTTTAGACCTCTTTTAATATCTTTAATAATTTTCCAAGGATCTTCAAAGCGAGGATTATCGGAAGTTAATACTATAAAATCCGCAAACTCACTTGCTACTTTACCCATAAGAGGTCTTTTAGAAACATCTCTGTTTCCTCCACATCCAAAAAGAACTATCAGTCTGTTTTTCTTAAGAGTAAGAAGACTTTTTAAAGCTTCTTCTAAAGCTAAAGGAGTGTGGGCATAGTCTATTATAATCTTAGCCTCGTTAAACTCAGCCACCAATTCAAGTCTCCCAGGAGGGTTCTTCAAATCTTTTAAAGCATAAATAAAATCCTCTTCCTGATATCCCATAGCTAACAAAATACCCCAAAGAGTCATAAAGTTTTTAACTTGATAGTCTCCCATAAGAAGGGTATTAATTTCATACTCCTTACCTCTACTTAAAACTTTTAATTTCAAACCAGTATTTTTTTCCAGAATTTGTGCCCTTAATTTTTCTCCGTTTACCAAAATTTTAGATATACCTTTGAGTTCGTTTGCTAGTCTTTGACCATAAGAAGTTTCTAGAGAAATAATTGCCTTTCCTTTAGGCTTTAAATATTGAGTAAAAAGCTTTTTTTTTGCTTGATAGTAGTTTTCCATGTTTATATGATAGTCGAGATGGTCTTGAGAAAGGTTAGTAAACACTCCGAGGTCAAACTTGATTCCCAGAATTCTATCTTGAGCTAGAGCATGAGAGGAAACTTCCATAACTATCGTGTTGATTTCTTTTTTTATAGCTTTTTTAAATAAATTTCCAAGAACTAAGATAGAAGGAGTAGTTTCCTTAGCTTCTATAATTTCATCTCCCAAATCATAGAAAATAGTTCCTATATAAGCAGTTTTTACTCCCAGATTACTTAAAACGGTTTTGGTAAAGTAGCTTACCGAAGTTTTTCCGTTGGTTCCGGTAACTCCTATTAAAAAAAATTTCTCAGGAGATACTTCGTAAAAGTTAAAAACCAACTTAGGTAAGACTTTTTTTAAATTTTTAACTTGAACTTGAACAATTTTATTAAAAGAGGGTTCAGGAGGGGATTCTCTTATAACAGCTATAGCTCCCTTTGAAATAGCTTCTTCAATAAAATTCTCTCCATTTAAGGTAGTTCCCCTTTTGGCCACAAAAAGATAACCCGGTAAAACTTCCTTAGAATTTTCAGTTATTCCACTAATAAAAATTTGTGAAGTTTTAGGATAAACTTCAACAACTTCCTCTTTCAAAAGTGAAAGCAATTCTTTCATATTTGTTTACTTTATTTGATGAGCTAGGTACTTTAAATAACTTAAAGTTGCTTTATAGTCTTTTTCAATTTCTGTAATTAACATTATAAGCTTATTTTTTTTAAAATCGAGATAAAGGATTTTGTTTTGCGAAAAAAAACTTAAAGGAAACTTAAAAGAAACTTCTGTAGAATGTTGACAAATTGGGGTTCTTGGTAGAATTGTAAGGTCATAGTTATTGTTACAGATCTTATTAAAAAACCACTTAAGAATATGAAGAGGGGTTATTTTAATTTGAGAATTTTCGGAAACAGGTTTTATCTCCCCCAACTCCCAACGAAAAGAAGATATCTCTTCTGAAGAAAGATTAAAGTCAGAAACTGGGAAAAGTTGAGTAAAGTATGAGTTTTCAGGCAAATCTAAGTAGGCTAAAAATTCGCCACTTTTTAAGTCTACAACCACAGCACTAAATGACTTAGTTTCCTCAAATTTGTCACACAAATTTTTCTGAAGTTTCATATCCAAAGATATTCTAATCCAGTTTCCATCCTTCAAAACATCGTTAAAGATTTTTTCTAGGCCAGAAATACCGAAGTCATTAACTACTTCACCTATTAAAAACTTCGTACAAGGTTGCAAAATATCACGAACATAATAGCTTTCTACAAAAACATTTTTTTCTTTTTTTAAAACTTCAACTTCTTTTAAATCTAATTTATCTGTAAGTAAAACCAGACCTTTTTTAGGGAGTTCTAGAAGAGAAGGAAGATATTTACTTACCGAAGGAGAAAGTTTTTGGCCAAAAAATCTGTCCTTAACCAGATAATAAGCTTTATAAAACTCGGCAGAAATGGCAATAGGTTCATAATTTCTATCTAAAATTGCTCCTCTTTTAATTCCAGGGAAGTTAGTTTTTTCTTTAACTTTAGGTATAGCAAAGTTTGAAGCAAACAGTAACAAGAAAACGAAAATAAAAGAAAAAAAACTAAATTTAAAGTTGGGTTTCATTTTTCTATCCTCAGATAATCCTCTTCTTGAGGAGGCCTCAATCCCAAACTTTTAGCCTTTTCTAAGAGTACATCTTGAGAAGTTAGCTTTTTGTATTCTTCATTAAGCTGTTTATTTTCTTCCTCTAAAGCTTTTCTTTCTACCTTATATCTAAAAAACACATAACCTTTATAACCTGCTGCTGCTAAAGAAATTAAATTTAAAAAAATAAGCCCCAAAACTAAAATTTTTATCAAAATTTCCTTTAAAAATTCCTTCAAAAGAAAAGGAGAGGTTTTTTCGGAGATAGTTTCTTTTTCAGTTTTTGAATAAGTATAAAGTGTAGAAGGTTTGTAAATCATGTATTTTTGAGTTTTCATAGCCTTTCCACTACTCTCATTTTAGCACTACGAGAACGAGGGTTTTTTCTTACTTCTATTAAATTAGGTATTAGAGGTTTTTTAGTAAGTACCTTCAATCTTTTATCTGACTTAAAGGCATTCTTAACCAGTCTATCTTCTAAAGAATGAAAGGAAATAATAATTAATCTACCTCCAGATTTCAAAATGTCTGGAAAGTTTTTCAAAGCTTCTTCCAAATTTTCTAACTCTTTGTTTACTTCCATTCTTAAACTTTGAAAAACTACTGGTAAAATCTGAGCATACCTTTTAGGAGAAGAAAAAATTTCTTTTACTAAAGATACAAGTTCAAAAGTTGTTTCAATCGGTTTTATTTTTCTCTTTTCTAAAATTTTTTTCGTTAAGATTTCAGCTTTCGGAACCTCTCCTTTTTTAAAAATTTTTACCAATTCCTCATAAGAATATAAGTTTAGAATTTCTTTAGCCGTAAGCTTTAAACCTAGATTCATTCTCATATCTAGAGGTTCATTTTTTTGATAAGAAAAACCCCTTCCCGAACCTTCTAAAAGAAAAGAGGAAAGTCCCAAATCTAGTAGAATTCCGTCAGCTAAAATTCCTTCTTTTTGAAGAACTTCTTTAGCAAAAATAAAGTTTTGGTTATAAAGTCTGACCCTGTCAGCATGTTTAGCAAGTCTTTGAGAGGCTAATTTATAAGAATCTTCATTCCATTCAAATCCATAAAGGAAACACTCTTTATTACTTTCCAAAATAGCTAAACTATGACCACCTAATCCCACAGTAGCATCCACATAAATTTTTTTACCCTTTTCTTCCACTTTCAACCACTTTAAAACCTCCTCTAACAAAACAGGTTCATGATGAAATAAGTTTTTCTCCATTTAAATAAGAAGTAACATACTTAAGTAACTTATCAAATTTTTCTTTAGTTTCACTAAATTCTTTTTCTAAGAGTTTAGGATTCCAAATCTCAAAATGATTAAGCATTCCCACCAATACTACCTCCTTTTCCAATTTAATTTCTTCTCTTAAAGATTGAGGAATTAAAAGTCTTCCTTGTTTATCAAGCAGACATTCTTCTGCCGCACCCCAAAAGTATCTAATATATCGCCTTACCTCAAAAACTTCCCAAGGAAGATTTAAAAGTTTTACTTCTATCTTTTTCCACTCTTCTAAAGGATAAACAACTAAGTAATCTGGAAAATTAGTAATAATCAGGTTTTCACTTTCATATTTAACTCTTAAAATTTCTCTAAATTTAGTAGGAAGAACTATCCTTCCCTTCTCATCTAAAGTATGCTTATATTTACCTCTAAACACTATCTTCCACTTTTTGCCACTATATACCACTAAAACTTATTAAAGAATTTTTGAAAAGTCAAGAGGTTGTGTGAAGATTGTTGTTATTTAACTTTTAAAAAGTTAAAACAATAATTTAAAAAATTGTCTAAACCGCCAATACATTCTAAAATCGTTTTTGTTATAAGATTTTGTCCTGACCGAGCCTTTTCTCTTGAGAGCAATGATGTGGTATTGAAAATCCTTGGAGTGCCAGAATTTTTAATATTAGTTTCCCAGGCAAATAAATCGAAGATGTAGTTATTTTTAATTAACAGTAGCATCTTTGCAGAAAATTTAGCCTTATATAAAAAGGTATAAGAAAAAGAGAGTAAAGTAGAACCAAAAGTTCCAAAGATTAAGGGGATGACTAAGCCATTAAAGATAGGATCAAATAAAATAACCAAGGAGGTCTACTACTACACCAATTGTGGTAAGAAGGATAGGTCTAGTTCTAACTGCTGCGGCCTCGATTGTAGCCAGCTAAAGAGGTAGCCTGCTTTTGTATCTTTGTTTAGCAAAATCTACTATCATAATGAAAGTACGTATAATTAGGATATAAGAAGCAAAAACTAAAACCTAAGGGAGATTTCCTGCTAAGGTTATCTTGTATTTTGCTCTTTGAGCTTTTATTTCCTCTTCTAGGGCTTTTAAGTCAGCCCAAAGTTTAATAGTAAACTTTGTTTTTAAAATTAATTTTACTTTCTGGATCGTTGAACCTCTTTATTTCAAAATCCCTTGAATTAAAGCCTTGCTGATTAAGTTTGAAGGAGAAAAACATAAATTGGAAGATTACTTTTTATAAAAGTCTTTTTAAATTTCAGCCTTTTAATAATAAACACTTTTAATTAAGCTTATAGTTGACTAATGTTTTCGCTACTTTTAGATATTTTTTGATACTTATGTAGGTATTTTGACTTTCTATAATTTTGGGATTATAATTAATAATTTAATTAAAAAATGTTTTTATGTGTAAAAGTCATCAATTAAAGTATTACATAGACCTTATTCAAGTTCTGACTTTAAAAGAAATTAAAATAAGATACAAAAATAGTTTTTTAGGTTATTTTTGGTCTGTTTTACATCCATTAACTTTTGCTCTGATTTTTTATTTTGCTTTTAAATTTGTTCTAAAAATTCCTATCGAAAATTACACTCTTTTTTTAATTACAGGGCTTTTTCCTTGGCAGTGGATAACTAATTCTATTTGTGGAGGAACAGGATATCTTTTAGGCAATGCTTCTTTAATTAAAAAAGTAACCTTTCCAAAATACCTTATTTTGCTTAGTTTAGTTTTACACGATGGTTTTCATTTTTTAATTTCTCTTCCTGTGATTTTTGGTTTTTTAATTTTTTATCACTATCCTATTTACCTATCTTGTATTTATGGAATTTTATTACTTACAGGTTCGCAATTTTTTATAATTTATGGAATAACCCTTTTGGTTTCTTCTGTTAACCTTTTTTTTAGAGACCTTGAAAGATTGGTTTCTCTTGGTTTGACCATTATTTTTTATGCAACTCCTATAATTTACGATTTATCTTTTGTTCCCCAAATTTATCAAAAATATTTTTTATTTAACCCTTTTTACTCTCTAATTGAAAATTGGAGAAATCTTTTTTTAAAAGGCTTTATAGATTGGAAACTTTATTTTTTATCCTTATTCTATGCGGGGCTATTTTTTTTAATAGGTTTTTTGGTTTTTAAAAAGCTATCGTGGAGATTTGCAGAAGTTGTATGAAAGAAGTAGTGATAACTTTTGAAAATGTTACTAAAAGCTATCCTATTTATACTCACATAACTTCAGGTTTTAAAAATTTTGTACTTAGATTTCGTGAAGTTTGGAACAATTCAAAAAAAAGATTTATAGCTTTAAAAGAAATTTCTTTTGAAATTTATAAAGGGGAGTGTTTTGGAATAATAGGAAAAAATGGAGTAGGAAAAAGTACTCTTCTTGGGCTCATTGCAGGAGTTTTAAAACCGGATACAGGTAAAATTACAGTTAAGGGGAAAGTAGCCTCTCTTCTTGAACTTGGTGCAGGTTTTCATCCGGAACTTACCGGAAGAGAAAACATAATTTTAAATGGGGTCATTTTGGGAATGACTAAAAAAGAAGTTATGAAAAAAATGGACAGAATAATAGAATTTTCAGAATTAGGAGAATACATAGATCAGCCAGTTAAAACTTACTCTTCAGGTATGCTTGCTAGATTGGGATTTTCTATAATCGCCTATCTAGATTTTGAAATACTTTTAGTGGACGAAATTTTAGCAGTAGGAGATATTAATTTTCAAAAAAAATGTAGAGAAAAATTTCAAGAATTTAAAAAAAAGAAAGTTACTATAGTTTTAGTAAGCCACAATTTATATGAAGTTATCTCTTTGTGTGACCGTGTTATGTGGTTAGAAAATCACAGAATTAAAGAAATTGGAAAAGCTGAGGAAATAGTTCAAAATTTTCAATAATTTAACGAAGTTTAAAGTGTTTTAAAAAATACTATTTTTTTAAAAAAAGTAAAAATCAAATTTTTTGTTTCTTTAACAATTCGTCTATTGTTTCTAAACTAATTAAGTATTTTTGGCGACAAAAATGACAAATAACCTCTATAGGTTTTCCTTTTCTTAAAATATCTTCCAACTCGGTTTTTCCTAAAGCAATAAGCATATTTTTTACCCTTTCCATATTGCAAGTACATTTATAAGCTAAAGGTCTTTTTTCTAAAATTTCTAAATCTTCAAATATTTCTTCTAAAATTTTTTCAGGTGTGTAACCTTTAAACAAAAGCTGTGTAATGTAAGGAAGTTTTTGAATTTTTTTTTCAATTCTTTGTACTTCTTCTTCCTTAGCTTCTGGAAGTTTTTGGATTAAAAAACCACCTGCAGCTAAAATACTACCATCTGTATCTACAAGCACTCCCAAGGATACTGCTGAAGGAATTTGTTCCGAAACAGTAAGGTAGTAAGCTAAGTCTTCAGCAATTTCTCCAGAAACAAGTTGAGTTGAACTTTGATAAACTTCTTTTAATCCTAAATCTTTTACAACCGAGATGTAACCTTTTTTACCTACAGCCTTTCCTACAGGCAGTTTTTTATTTTCAGGTTTTAAGTAAACCTGAGGATTTCTTACAGTTCCTCTAAGATTTCCTTCGCAGTCTCCTTCTACTAGTATTTCTCCTAATGGGCCTCCTCCATTTATTTGAAGTAATACCTTTCCTATCTTTAAATCTCCTGAAATAAGAGCTACTCCAGCTAAAGCTCTTCCAAGAGCTGCTGAGGCTACAGGACTCAATTTTTGGATTTTTCTTACAGTTTCTACTATATCTTTACATTCCACAGCAAAAGCTCTAAACTTTTTAGATTGAGGTACAGCTTTAACCAAATAAGCCATAAAAAAATTAACCTATGTGGATATTTTCTAATTCTTTCATAATGATGCTTACGCTCTTAGGATTAATGAGATTAGCAGTTCCTATTTGAACAGCTTTAGCTCCACAAAATAAGTATTCTAAAACATCTTTTCCTGTAATTATACCTCCACACCCTATAATAGGAAGGGTAAGTTTTTGAGAGAGTTCCCAGACTAACCGCAAAGTTATCGGTTTTATAGCTGGTCCGGAAAGTCCACCTTTTAAAATTTTTAAAGGATTTAAATTTAAAACTTTTAAAGCTGGATAAGTATTGGCAACTACTAAAGCATCACTACCTGCTTTTTTACAATTTTCAGCTACTTCAAAAACTGGACCAAATGGAGAAAGTTTAACCGCCAAAAAATCATCCCAGACTTTTCTAACTTTAGTTACTAACTCCCTTACAAGTTTAGGACTTTCAGAAAAAAGTATTCCTCCTTTTTCTACATTAGGACAAGAAATATTAAGTTCAAGTCCTGAAACTTCTCCCTTAAGTTCCTTTGCTAAGATAACAAAATCTTCTATACTTTCTCCATACAAATTTACAATTACCGGAACTCCATAAGCTTTTATTACACCAAGATATTTAGTTTTGAAATCCTTTATTCCTGGATTTTCAAGCCCTATAAAGTTAATAAGTCCACAAGGAACTTCAGAAATTCTTGGAGGGGGATTTCCTTCCCTGGGCTTTAAAGAAATACCTTTAGTAACTAAAGCTCCTATTGAAGTTTTGATTTCTTCTAAACTTAAAAACTTATTCAAATTTTCTCCCCATCCCCAAGTGCCTGAAGCAAGCATCAAAGGAGATTTTAAGTTTAAATTTCTTAAATTAAGAAAAAAATTTTTCAAAGTCAACCTCGTCTGCTAAAAAAGTAGGTCCATCAACACAAAGATAAGAATAACCACCCTTTTTTAAAGGAATCACACAACCTTTACAAAATCCTGTTCCACAGGCTAAAAAAGTTTCTAAAACTAAAAATGTTTTTAATTGATGTTTTTTAGCAATTTCTAAAATACTTTTAAGCATAAGAGGCGGTCCGCAAGCTAGAAGAACAAGAGAAGAAGCTTTTGATTTTTTATTGTTAAGTTCTTCTTCCAACACCTGAGTAACTAGTCCCTTTTTTCCGTAGGACCCGTCTTCAGTAACTAAAATAAGAGGTACTCCAAATTTTTCGTAGAAAAAAAGTCTTACCAGCTCTTCTTTAGTTTTTGCTCCATAAAATATTTTTAAAGGAAAGTTATTAGTCTTTTGAAGTAAATATCCAAAACCTGCAATTCCTGCTCCACCGGCGCAAATAAGATAAGGTTCTTTTATTTCTGGAAATGGTTTACCTAAGGGACCTATAATTTCAAGTTCTTCTCCAGGTAAAATCTTACTCAAAAGTTGAGTTCCCTTTCCAACTACACGATAAAGAACCAAAAGTTTGTCCTTCTCTACAGCATGAATAGTAAAAGGTCTTGGAATAAGAGGATCAAAATTTAAACTAATTCTAATTTTAAGAAATTGCCCAGGTAGAAAACTTTTAATAAAGTTTTTGTCTAATTTTAACCCTAAAAGATAATATTCTCCTCCCTCTTTCTGGTTAAATGCTACTTTAGCTTTCAACATAATTAGTTAAAAAATTTCCTTAAGGAAACTCAATCCTTGGTACTTTTCAAACTCCTTTTGAAGTTTTTTCCAAAGTTCTCTAAAAGTATAAGAGGTTCCTTTAACTTGAGTTCTGTAAAGGTCGCCTAACCAACTTTTTAACTTTTTTTCTTCAGGCAAAATAGGAAATTCCTCTAATTCAATATTGGTTAGAAGTTCTTCGGGAATCTTATCAACTTTAGTTTTTTGATAAGTGTTTATAAATTTAAGAAGGTCAAAAAGATTTCCGTAAAGACCTCCTAAATCAAGGTTTTCAACAATTTGAAAAGCAAGGGTACTTACTTGAAAGAGAAAAGGAGGAAGTTCGGCAAAACCTTGACAAACTTTAACTGAACCCATAACTCTACATGCAAGAGGTCTTCTTTTATAAAATTTACATAAACCTTCTGAAGTTAAAAATGGACAAGGTCTAAGTTTTTCGTAAAAAGTTTCTAAGGGAGGTTCACCACCCTGAAGGTAGCACAAAGCTAATTGATTAACGGTCACAACTGGACGAGGAAGATCCCTACCTACCTTGTTTAAAAGACTCAGGTCCTCTTCTAAAAAAATTTCCCAAAGATAAAAAGCTTCCAAACTGGTTGCCCAAATTCTTTCAGTACAACAAAAATTGCAACCGGGTTCACAGGCTAAAGAAAATCTAGCGTATGTTTTTTCAATAAATTCATACAAAGTTTCTAAAAGTTTCTTTTTTTCCTCTAAAGCAAATCCCAAAATTACATTAATAAAGAATCACCCCTAATGGGTAACATTTAAAAGAAACTTAAACCAATCATACATTTTAGTTATATTCATAGCTAACTGCCATCTTCCTTCTTCAAATACCCCATTGTCTACACCTGCCATAGCTGAGGCAAATCTTACAGAATTAGAGTAAAAAAGCCAAGACTCTACCCACATTTTTTCTATAGGTTCGTTAAATAATCCATTAGTTTGACTGGCAATTCCTCTTTGCCACGCGTTCAAAAGAATCTGAGTAGCACTTAAAGTCATGGCATTAGTAGTTTTTATAGCCTCTTCTAATCTTGCAAAATGTTCTTCAACCCAAGAATTACTGTGACATAATAAGCAAATAGTTTTCATTTGGGAAAGTCTTTGGGCTTTTTCTTTTTCATCAATTAAGAATTCTTTTACTGGTTCTCCTGTAAGTTCTGAAGGTAAAGGAAGTCCAGCCTTATTTTTGATAATAGTAGTATCTGGAGACTTAGGATGAGGGGTTGCATAAATTAAACCAAATAAACGGTAAGCAAGTCTGTCGCTCATCTGATGAGTTCTTTTAGCCACTATCTTATCGTTTACATAGACTTCACTTATATGGCACACGGCACAGGTAGGAGTTAGATAATCTTCTCCCAATTTCCAAGGTTTATTTACAAAGTTCCATTTATCTTTTAAAGAATAATATATTACCCCATGTTTACTTACAGTATACACCTTATAAGCGGGAACATCTTTTCCTTTATGGCATGTAGCACAAGTTTCTGGTTTTCTTGCAACTTCTATAGAAAAACTGTGTCTTGGATGACAAGCAGAACAAGAACCCTTAGAACCGTCAGGATTTATTCTTCCTACTCCCGTGTTAGACCAGCCAGCAAACTCAGGAAAACTCATGGGCCCCATAACAGTATCTCTGGTTTTTAATCCTTTAACTTCTATTTTACTTCCATGGCAGTAAAAACAAGAATCCTGATGACTTAGCTGAGTAGCTGACTCTGATTTTATCCCTCTTTCCGTCATTAAGTAAATTCCATTTACTGCTTCCATAAGTTGTTTATAAACTGGATTAGATACCAAATTTATATAAGCATAAGCTTTGATATTTTGACTATATTCTTTTACTTCGTTAAGATGACATTTGGCGCAATCTGAAGGAGTAACCACAGTGTGAACTTTATAGCCGTTATGATGAAAAGTATCTTTATGTTTCTCAGGCTCTAAAGTATGACATTCAGCACACCCTATCACTTGACCATTCTTAACTACTTTAGCATGTTTAGATTTTTTCCAGTCAAAAACTATTCCAGGAGTAGCTATCTGATGGCAGCTTAAACAAATCTGACTTGTTGCACTAATCTTTTCTTGAGCTTTTAAATAGGAACTACTAATAAAAAAAAAATAAAAAGTTAAAATTAAAAGACTTAATAACCTCATTTTTCTAGCTTCTCCTATTTTTTAGATCTTTTAGTAGTTTTTTTGGAAGAATTTCTTTTTTTGTTTATTTTTTCTTCTTTAGTAATTTCATAAAATCTACGAAGTTTTTCTAAAACTTTTTTATGAAATTCCTCTGGTCTATATTCAGTTAAAATTTCAATAACATCGTCAATAGTTTCAACAATCCATAAATGAAATTTCCCTGTTTTAATATCCTCTAAAACTTCTTCGTCTAAGAGAATATTATCAAAATTTTTAGCAGGGACTATAACTCCTTGAGTTCCTGTAAACTTAGTAAGTTTACAAACTCTATAAAATCCCTCTATTTTTTCTTTAATACCTCCTACAGGTTGAATATTTCCAAACTGGTCAATAGAACCAGTAATAGCAATATCTTGTCTTACAGGAATTTGAGAAATAGCGGAAAGAACAGCCATAAGTTCTGCTGCAGAGGCACTATCTCCTTCTACAGGTTCGTAAGTTTGTTCGAAAGTTAAAGTACAGGAAAGTTGAAGTGGAAAATCTGAACTATACTTATTGTAAAGGTAAGAGGACAAAATAAGAACTCCTTTAGAATGTATAGGACCGCTCATATCTATCTCTCTTTCAATGTTTATCACTCCTTTTGTTCCAGGAGATACATTAGCTGTAATTCTTGACGGTTTTCCAAAACTATAATCTCCTAAAAGGTAAACACTTAAACCATTTACTTGACTAACCTTTTTACCTTCAATATCAATAATTATTTTACCTTCCTTAATTAACTCTCTAATTTTCTCCTCTATTAGGTTAACTCTAAAAATTTTTTCCTTTATAGCCCTTTTAATTGATTCTTCAGTAATAACTTCATCGGAAGACAGAGCATGAGCTTCTCTTAAAAGATCTATGGTTTTAGAAAGAACCACATTAACCTTTTTTCTATCGTTTGCTAGGTAGACAATATATTTTAACACTTCGGAAAGGGCTTGGGGAGTTAGGTCTTTTAGGTTTTCTTCTTTTACAATTTTTTTGATAATTTTAGGAAAAGCTTCTATAAAAGTTTTGTTTAATTCTACTATAGGATTAAATTCGGCTTTAATTTTAAATAGTTCTCTAAATTCAGGGTCATAAATACTTAAAAGTTGATAAAGATACGGATCCCCAATTAAAAATACTTTGGCTGAAAAAGGGATAGGCTCAGGTAAAAGTCCTACATGAGGAACAGGGATTTCCTCTATCATTCCACCCATGATGTAAAGTTTCTTGTGAAGAAGAGTTCTTTTCAGAATCAACCAAAGGTAAGGATTTTTAAGAACTTCCCATAAATTTAAAACAATATAACCACCGTTTGCACGATGGAGACTACCTGGGGTAAGACTTAAATGGTCTGCATAAAGAATGCCCATTTCAGCTCTATAGTTAATTTGTCCAAAAAGTCCTTTTAAAGTTGGAACTTTTTCATAAATCACTGGACATCCTTGAGTTTCCGTATTATCTATAAGAACATTAACCCTGAATATGTTAAGAGCTCTATTTATACTATTTTGAAGAATAATGTTTCCTTTAGACTTTTCCCAGTCTATGAAAATATTAATGTTTTTAACTAGCTCTTTTTTTAAAACTTCTAAATATTCTTTTATTTCTGGTAAATTACCAAACTCCTTTTCTAACTTCTGAAAAGCTCTGGTTACCAAATTTTGGGCGAATTGTTCTCTTAATTTTAAAACTTCATCTCCTAAAGAATTATCAAGTTCTCTTAATTTTCTCATATATTCACGAAAAATAGGTTCAAACTGAGATAAATTTCTTTGATATTCTTCTCTTATAGCAGGTTCTTTTAAAAGTTCCTGTTCAGAAAGTGGAGTTTCAATTTTAAAAATCGGAAGAATTTGAACTCCAGAAGGACCAAAAAGAACCATCAGATTATATTCTTTAGCCTTTTCCATTAGCTCTTGTATAAGTTGGTCTTTTTTTTCTCCTATTTCCTTAGTAAGTCTTGCTAAAGCTTCTTCATATTCCTTGCTTTCATAAACTTTAACAGTTTCTCGTTTTAAAAATTCTAAAACTTCTTCTATATACTCCGCAAACTTTTTTCCAGTACCCGAAGGTAAAATTAAAGCTTTAGGTTTAGCGAAGTCAGAAAAATTATAGACATAACATATATCTGGAGGTTTAGGTTTATTTTTGGCTTCTTTTTTTATTCTTTTTAAAGTATAATAGGTTCTTCCAATTCCGTTAGGACCACATACATAAACATTATATCCTTCTTTATCCAGGTTCAGAGCTAAATCAAAAGCTTTTTCTACTCTTTCCTGATTAGGAAAAAGGTCTTCTTCGAAATAATGTAAAGTACCTTCTAAAAAATCAAAACTTATATTTAATTCTTCAAAGGTCAATTTTTTGAAACTCATTAACTTTTAATTTTAAATTAAAAAAATAATAAAAACAAGTCTTACTTTAATGTATGGTATAATGTTAGTTCTTTTTTACAAGATTAAAAAACTCAATTTTTTTGATAACTTTTTTACCTTAACCTTAAAGATGATATAATAAAAATTTTTGTTAAAATAGTTTTTGTTTATGAAAACCGAGTTTAAGTTAAATTTCATTAAAAAGTTTATAGAAAATAAAGGTCTTTCAGCTTTTATTTTTTCTTCACCTACGAATGTGTTTTATCTTTCGGGTTTTAAAGCAACTCATGCATATATTTTAATAACTTTGGATAAAAATTATTTTTTAACAGATGGTAGATACTACGAAAAAGCTAAAAAGGAACTTTCAAACTTTTGGGAAGTACTTCTTATAAAAGAAAAACCTATAAAATTTTTAAAAGACCTTTTTAGAGAACTTAAACTCAAAGAGATAGGTTTTGAAAAAGACTATTTGACATGTGAGTTGAGGGAGAAACTTAAGGTTAAGGGCATAAAGTTCTTAGGATTTAGTCAAGTTTTAAGAGACTTAAGAAAAATAAAATTTTTAGAAGAAAGAGAAATTCTTAAAGAGGGGATTAAAAAAACAGATCAGGTTTACTTGAAAGTTTTGGAGTTTATAAAACCAGGAGTAACAGAACTAGAACTTAGAGCTAAAGTAATTGAAGAAGCGTTTAAGTTAAAAGCTTTAGGAGAAAGTTTTCCTACAATTGTAGCAACTGGTGTTAATTCTGCCATTCCTCACTGGCAAACTTCGGAAACAAGTATTTCTTTTTCATCTCCTGTTTTAATAGATTTGGGACTTTTGTGGAAAAATTACTGTACGGATTTTACTCGTACACTTTATTTAGGAAAACCTGATCGAGAATTTTTAAAAATTTATGAAATAGTTAAAACTTCTTGGTTTAAAGCTTTTGAAAAGATAAAAATAGGAATTCCTATAGGGAAAATAGACCAAACTGTAAGAGAATATTTTAAACAAAAAGGGGTCTTAAAACATTTTCTTCACGCTACAGGGCACGGAATAGGTATAGAAATTCACGAATACCCTAAAGTTTACTATAAAGAAAAGGAAATTATAGAAGAGGGGATGGTTTTTACCATAGAACCTGGTCTTTATTTTTCTAATAAGTTTGGGATTAGACTTGAAAATATAGTTTTTGTGGAAGAGGGAAGAGGAAAAATCTATTCTGAAGTAGATTTAGAGCTAAAAGTTCTGTAATTTTTAATACAAATAGTGCACAGGAAAAGGTAATAGGGGAAATTTATTCTATGGAAAGTATGACAGGTTTCGGAAGAGGTATTTTTCAAAGTAACAATTTTAACTTAATTGTGTATGCCAAAAGTTTAAACCATCGGTTTTTAGAAATTATTCTTAAACTCCCTAAAAGATATTCTTTTTTAGAAGAAAAAATAAGAAAACTTGTAGCTTCTCAATTTGTAAGGGGAAAAATAGAGATCACGGTAAAAATAACTGGGATTTCTCTTTTTCCTAAAAGTATTTATTTAGATTTAGAACTTGCTAAGAAATTAAAAGAAGCTTTAGAAACTCTTAAAGAAAAGTTAGGATTTAAAGAAAATTTAACTTTTTCTGAATTTTTGTGTTTAAGAGACTTTTTAGTGGTAGAAGATCAAGAGGAAGACCTCGAAAATTTGTGGGAAGAAATAAGTCCTGCATTAAATATGGCTTTGGAGGAGCTTAAAAGAAGTAGAAAGAAAGAAGGAGAATTTCTTAAAGAGGTTATAAGGGAATTGTTTTCAGAAATAAAAAAAAGAGTTTTAGAGATAGAAAGCCTTAAAGAAAAAATAGTTAAAGAAACACAAACTAAGGTTAAAGATAGAATTTTGAAACTCCTTCAAGAATTTCAAGTGAAAAATTTGGATGAAAATAGGTTTTATCAGGAACTGGTTTATATTCTAGACAGGATTGATTTTACAGAAGAACTTGAAAGGTTAAAAATTCATCTGGCTTACTTTGAAACGAGTATGGAAGAAGAGAGATGTGGTAAAAAACTTGATTTTTTATGTCAGGAAATGTTTAGAGAAATTAATACTCTTTCTAATAAAGCTCAATCTTCTGAAATTTCTTTTTTAGCAGTAAAAGTAAAAGACCTTATTGAAAAAATAAGAGAACAAGTGCAAAATGTAGTTTGATATGGGATTAAACAGGTTTAAACTTTATTCTGAACTTTTAAAGTTAGAACATACAATTTTTGCTCTTCCATTTGGACTTTCAAGTATTTGGATTTTGCTTAAAAATTTCCCCTCTCTAGAAAAAATTTTCTTTATTATTTTAGCATTGATTTCTGCAAGAACTTCAGGGATGGCTTTAAATCGTCTTCTTGACAAACCCTGGGATGAGATAAATCCTAGAACCAAATTTTGGCCTCATGCTCGGGGATTGGTAAAAAACTGGGAAATAAAAATTATTGTCTTCTTAAGTTTAGCTCTTTTCTTTTTTGCTTGTTCTAGAATAAACAGATTAACCCTTTTTTTAAGTCCTTTAGTAGTATTCTTATTATGGTTTTATCCTTTAGCCAAAAGAATACTTTACTATCCTCACTTGATTTTGGGTTTAATTTATTTTCTTATTCCAGTTGCTACTGATATAGCTTTAAATGAAGATGTATCCCTTTTATCAATTTTTCTTGGAATAGCTATGGGTTCTTGGGTTTCAGGTTTTGACATACTTTATAGCTTACAGGATTATGAATTTGATCGAAAGGTAGGCCTTAAGTCTATTCCTGTAAAATTTGGAATAGAGAAATCTATAAAAATAGCTCGGTTTTTACATGTTACTACCTTTGTTTCTCTTCTTTTGCTTGGTATTTTTTACTCTAAAACTACTTGGATCTATTATCTTGGTCTTTTGCTTATAGCTTTATTTTTAGTTTACGAACACAGTCTTATAAAAAAAGACGATCTATCTAAAATAAATAAGGCCTTTTTTACAGTAAATGGATTTATAAGCCTTTTATTTTTTTTTCTTATAGTGATAAATAACTGGTTTTATGGTCTTACAATGAATTCTTACAAATAAGATGCAAATTTTTGCTTTTATTAATCAAAAAGGAGGGGTAGGTAAAACTACTTTAGCAATAAATTTAGCCAGAGCTTTAAGTTTAAACGGTTACAAAGTTCTTCTTATTGATTTTGACCCTCAAGCTAATGCAGGAAGTGGTTTAGGAATAAGAGTAGGTAAAGAAAAAAGTATTTATCAGGCTATAATAGAAGGTGAAGTAGAAAGATTTATTCAAAATCCCGTCTCTTCTCTTTATCTTTTACCTTCTTCTATTGATTTAGTTGGTTTGGAGATAGAATTAGTAAATTTCCCTCAAAGAGAATATCTTTTAAAAAATTTAATTAATCAAAGCACCTACGAAGGAAAACCTCTTAAAGAATTTTTTGATTTTATTTTTATTGATTCACCTCCTTCTTTAAGTCTTATTACAGTTAATATTTTATGTGCTACTCAAGGAGTAATTATTCCTCTTCAGTGTGAATATTATGCTCTGGAAGGACTTTCTCTTCTAATTAAAACTGTTAGAGGTATTAAACAAAG
The DNA here is from genome assembly GCA_030578315.1 of Thermodesulfobacteriota bacterium. Taxonomy (GTDB): domain Bacteria; phylum Desulfobacterota; class Thermodesulfobacteria; order Thermodesulfobacteriales; family Thermodesulfobacteriaceae; genus Thermodesulfobacterium. Next base: position 33,613 of record JAUQQL010000011.1, read on the forward strand.
GCTTAATTCAGACCTTCAACTTTTTGGTTTAGTATTAACTATGTATGATAGTAGAAATAGGCTATCTAAAGAAATAGCTGAAGAGGTTCAAAAACACTTTAAATGGATACTATTTAAAACTGTTATTCCTAGAAGTATAAAAGTAAGTGAAGCTCAAAGTTTTGGAAAATCTATTTTTGACTACGAGCTTCGTAATAAGGTTAGTTGGGCTTTTTACAAACTGGCTGAAGAGTTTCTGGAAAAAATTGATTCTTATGAAAATTCCATAGTATAATTTAATAATAATTATGTACATACACAAAATTTTTCAACATATTTTTGTTCAAAATAACTTAGATAAAGAAAAAATTCGTTTAGTTATTCAAAAATTAAAACTCAGGGAGAAACAAGTTATAGCTCATGAGATGGCTCACAAAGCTGTAGGAGGAAGATATACCGGAGCAGTTTATTATATTTATACTCGTGGTCCTGATGGGAAATATTATATTACTGGAGGAGAGGTTAGTATAGATGTTTCTGAAGAGCCTTATCCTGAAGATACTATAAGAAAAATGCAAATTGTTAGGGCAGCGGCTTTAGCTCCTGTTGATCCCTCTCCACAAGACTTGCAAGTTGCTCAAATAGCTACTATTAAAGAAATAAAAGCTCGTCAGGAACTTGCTAAACTTAAAGAAGAGCTTAAAAAGGAAAAAATCTTTTCAGCCACAGTTTAAAAATGTATTTTCTTTGTACTTTGGAGGTTCCTAAAGAGCTTGAAGAAGAAATTTTATTACTTTTTTGTGAGAATATTCCTAGAGGATGGGAATGGGAAGAAAAAGAAAAATCTATTTATTTTCGCCTTTATTTAAAAAAAGAAGAACTTGAAAATTTAAAAAGTTTTATAGTAAAATATCCCATCTCTAATTTAAAAATTAGTAAATTAGAAGATAAGAATTGGTCAAGTTACTGGAAGGAGTATTTTAAGCCTTTAGAGGTTGGTAAGAAACTTGTTATATTACCTCCTTGGGAAAAAACTTTTTTTCAGGAAAAAATTTTAATTTACATAGAACCTGCTCAAGCTTTTGGCACCGGATATCATCCTACTACGCAACTTATGCTTGAAAGTATAGAATTATTTTTTGAAAAACTTATTGAAGATCGATTTTTAGAAGTACTTGATTTTGGATGTGGAACTGGTATTTTAGGAATTGCTTGTATTAAGTTATATAAAGATCTTAAACTTTATGCTGTAGACATAGATGAACTTGCTTTGGAAGCTACTTTAAAAAATGCTAAATTAAACGGAGTAGAAGATAAATTTGTAGTTTTAAGGACTTTGCCCTTGGACAAAAAATTTGACTTAATTTTAGCTAATTTAAGTTTTAAGGAATTAAAAAAAGAAGCTTTAAATCTTTGTAAAGTTTCTAAAAAGGGAATAACTAAACTTTTTCTTTCTGGGATACTGATTGAAGATGTTGGGGAGATAAAAAATTTATACGAAAGTTTGGGGTTTATTTGTGAAATGGTAAGAGAAAAAGAAGAATGGACCGTTTTAGAGTTTTTTTATGCTTAATCTTCTGGTTTCTATAAAGCAAGTTCCTGATACTACTAATATAAGAATAAATCCTGAAACTGGAACTTTAGTAAGGGAAGGGGTACCTTCTATAATTAATCCTTATGATATCTATGCTCTAAGTTTAGCTAATTTTTTAAAGTTAAAATATGGAGGTAAAATTACAGTTATTACTATGGGGCCATTTCAAGCAATTTCAGCTTTAAAAGAAGCAGCTGAATTTTTTGTAGATAAACTTATTTTACTTTGTGACAGAAAATTTGCAGGAGCTGACACTTTAGCTACAAGTTATACTCTGGCTACCACCATAAAATACTTGGAGAGTATTGAAAGACCTTTTGACCTTTATCTTTTTGGAAAACAAGCCATAGATGGAGATACTGCTCAAGTTGGTCCAGGTGTTGCAACTCGTTTAGGGGTTCCAGTAATTAGCTATGTGGTTAAAGTTGAAAAACTTGATTTAGAAAAAAGAGAAATTGTAGTTTACAGAAAAATAGAAGAAGGTATAGAGATAATCCAGGCTAAAATGCCAGTTCTTTTAACCTGTGAAAAAGAAGTAGTTCCTATCCCTTTTTCACCAGTTACGGAAATAATAAAAGCAGCTAAAATAGAACCAGAAGTTTTTACTTTTAAAGAACCTGTAAAATTTGAACCAGAGAGAATAGGACTTAAGGGTTCTCCTACCAGAGTTTATAGAGTTTTTACTCCCGAACTTAAAACTCGTCAAGGAATTTTAATTTCAGAAAAAGATTTGGAAAAAGCTTTAGACTTGATTTTATCAAAGCTTAAAGAAAAAGGAATTTTATGAGAAAAGAAAAGGCAGAAGTTTGGGTTTTTATAGAACAGAAAGAGGGGCAAATTAAACCTGTTTCCTTTGAACTTTTAGGAGTAGGTAAAAAACTGACAGTTGACCTGGAAACAAAACTTTGTGGGGTGTTGATAGGATTTAAAGTAAAAAATTTAGTTTCTGAAGTTTTTTCTTATGGAGCAGAAAAAGTTTACTTAGTAGAACATCCAGTTTTAAGGTACTACAGACACGAACCTTTTAGAGATACTGTAGTTTATCTAGCTCGCAAGTATAAACCAGATATATTTTTGATTCCTGCTACCTCTTTAGGAAGAGACTTGGCAGGGGGAGTAGCTACTAGTTTAGAAACTGGGCTTACCGCAGATGTAACCGAATTGTCTATAGATAAAGAAAAAAAACTTCTTTTAATGACTCGTCCAGCTTACGGAGGAAACATTATGGCAACCATTATCTGTCCTGAACATCGTCCTCAAATGAGTACAGTAAGACCGAGAGTTTTCCCTATACCTGAAAGAAAATTTCCAACCAAAGGCGAACTTGTAGAAGAAAAAATAGAACTAAAAGAAGAAGTTTATTCAGTAAAAAGAATAGGATTTATTCCTAAAGAAAAAATAATAAACTTAGAATATGCAGAGGTAGTTGTAGCAGGAGGAAAAGGTATAGGAGGTAAAGAAGGATTCTCTCTTTTGGGGGAATTAGCTAGACTTCTTAATGGAGAAGTAGGAGCAACAAGATTAGCTGTTTCCGCAGGGTGGATTTCTTATGAACATCAGGTAGGACAAACTGGTAAAACTGTTAGGCCTAAGGTTTATTTTGCTTTTGGAATTTCTGGCAAGATTCAACATCGAGTGGGGATGCAAAATTCAGATTTCATTATCGCCGTAAATAAAGACCGCTTAGCTGAAATTTTTCATATTGCGGATTTAGGAATAGTAGGAGACTGGAAAGTGTTTTGCTTAGCTCTTATAGAGCGATTAAAGAGGGAGAAAAAAATTGAAAAGTAGTTTAAACTACGAAGTAGTAGTAATAGGTGGAGGTCCTGCAGGTCTTTCAGCAACTATTAAACTAGCAGAAAAGGGTGTAAAAACACTTTTAATTGAAAGAGGTCGATTTTGTGGAGCTAAAAATGTTTTTGGAGGTGTAATTTATACTTCTGCAGTTAAAGAATTAGTTTCCAATTTCCCAGAAGTAGAACCTTTTCCTTGTGAAAGAGCCATTACTGAAGAAGGTTTTTTTTTGGTTTCAGAGACAACACTTTCAAAAATCACCTTGATTAAAAAAGAAAAAATTCCTCAAAGTTTTTCGGCTTTGAGAACAAAGTTTGACTATTGGTTAAGTGAGGTAGCTTTAAAAAAAGGTGCTGATATAGCAGTAAAAACAAAAGTAATAGACCTTATCAAAAACAATAAAGGAGAAGTAAAAGGAGTAGTGGTTGAGCGTCCAGAAAGTTGGGAAAATAGTAAACCTGCTAAAATTTCAGCCAATTTAGTAATAATTGCTGAAGGAGTAAACCGAATTTTAACCCAAAAAGCTGGTCTCTTAAAAAGAGACTGGAGTCCGGAGGAAGTGGTTCTCTCAGTAAAAGAAATTATTCAACTTCCTAAAGCTGAACTTGAAGCACGCTTAGGACTAAAAGAAGAAGAGGGTCTGGCAGTAGAATTAATAGGAGATATAACTTCAGGACTTCCGGGAATGGGTTTTTTATATACCAATCAAAATAGTTTATCCTTTGGTATAGGTATTTTTCTAAAAAGTTTAGTAGAAAATAAAATAAAACCTTACAATTTGTTAGAAAAAGCTAAGACTCATCCTTATTTAAAAGAGCTTTTTCAAGGAGGGGAAATTTTAGAGTACTCAGCTCATCTTATTCCTGAGTGGGGCTTAGAAAAATTACCCAAACTTTATGGAAAAGGAGTTCTAACGGCAGGAGACGCTGTAGGATTAGTAAATCCCTTTTTTAGAGAAGGAGCTAATTTAGCTATTTACTCTGGTATTTATGCTGCAGAAACTGCTTATTATGCTTTAGAAAAGGGAGATTTTTCGGAAAAAACTTTGTCTCTTTACGAAGAAAAAATAAAGTCAAGCTATTTTTATAAGGACTTTTTACTTTTTAAAGATATTAAAAAGAACCTTTTAGTTTCCTCTAAATGGTATAACTTTTATCCTCAATTTTTAAATTTTGTTTTGGAAAGTTATTTTTCTTCAAGAGGAAAAGAAAAAAAAGAAATTTTAAAAGAAATTTTAAAAGAACTTAAGAAAAAAAGGGGCAGACTAAAAGTGTTAAAAGATTTATGGAATATTTTTAAAATTTTTAGGTAAAATTTTTTAACAAATTTTTTCTCATATGAAAAAAAGTATAGAGGATAAAATTTTTACCCTAAAGTTTTATGTAGATGAAGAAAACTCGCATCTAAAAATAAAAGATTCAAAAATTTGTCTTAGAAAGTGTAAAGAAAAATTTTGTCTTTATTTTTGTCCAGCAGGGGTTTATAAATTAGAAGATGAAAAAATTTTAGTTAACTATCAGGCTTGTTTAGAATGTGGTTCTTGTCGAAAGGGGTGTCCTTTTGGAAATATTGAGTGGAGTTATCCTAAAAGTGGATACGGAGTGTGTTACAAGTTTGGATAACTATAAAAATACTTGAAGTAAGAACCTTTATTTAAAAAGTTTAAACAAATTCGTTCAACAGGTCCAATTTTGAAAAAACTTAAAAATAGCTAAAATTCTCTTGAGTATTTTAAAAACTAAAAATAAAATAGGTTTTTAAAAAACTGAATAAAAATTAAGAGCAGGAGGGGATAAATTATGAAGGAAAAACCTCGCGATGTTAAAGATGTAATGGAATTAGTTCAAAAATATAATGTTAGATTTGTGAGACTTTGGTTTACGGATATTCTTGGACAGTTAAAAAGTTTTGCTATACATGTAGATGAGCTTGAGACTGCTTTTTCGGAAGGGATGGGTTTTGATGGTTCATCTATTAAAGGTTTTGCTAGAATTGATGAATCGGACATG
>JAUQQL010000051.1 GCA_030578315.1 Thermodesulfobacteriota bacterium
GGAATTCTGAGTTCAAAGCAAATTATTATTCCTATTTTTATTTTATTATTTAAAGATATTTCTTTTCGTATGATTCCAGCAGAAAAGCCAAAAAAGTCGTCTATTCCAGGAAATAGAACTATTTTTTCAGCAATTAGTTCACTTTTTTGAGAATCAATAAAATAAACTGCGTTAAAAATTTGATTCTCTCGAAAAGACGGAGCTCCAACTATAAGTTTCTTAGAAAATTTATAGGCTAAATGTTTTAATTCTTCTAAAGCTTTTTCTACTTTTTCTTTTTCAAAAAATTTTTGATAACCTGTTAAACTAAGTTCTGGGAAAATAAGAAGTTTTCCTTTTGCTTTTTTGATAAATTCTTTCATTTTAGTTAAATTTCTTTCTAGGTTAGATTCAATTTTTTGTTGAACCAAAGTAATTTTTAAGTTTTCGCAACAACACAAACCCATACTTCTTTGGCCCCTGCTTCTTTTAAAGCTTTACTTGCTTCTTTTAAAGTTGCTCCTGTAGTCATTACATCATCTACAAGTAAAATTTTTTTTCCTTCCACTTTTTCTTTTAAAGCTTTAAATGAGTTTTTAACATTTTCTATTCTTTCTTGGTAAGATAATTCAGTTTGTGGTTTAGTTTCTTTAATCCTTTCCAGAATATTGTTTTTGGGTTTTTTTCCTAACAATCCATAAGCAATCAAAAAGCTCTGATTATAACCTCTCTCTTTACATCTTCCTGTAGAAAGAGGTATAGGTATAACTTCGTCTACTAGTAGACCCTCTAATGGAATAGTTTTTCTTAAAAGTTTTCCTAAATTATAAGCCAGAAGGAAGTTTTTTTTAAATTTAGCTTCTAAAATCCAATCTGATATAGGTTTTTCATATTTAAATCCTGCCCAAAATTTATCAAAATAAAGTTTATTATTTACACAATTTCCGCAGTAATTAACTTCGTACTGGATATTTATATTACCGCATCTTTTACAATAATTTTTTAAAAGAGGAAGTTTAAAATAACAAAGATTACAGACTAAAACTTCATGATCTTTTAAAGTTTTATAACAAATTTTGCAAAATGAAGGAAAAAAGAAACTTATAAACTTTTTAACTAAGTTCACTTTTTAATTTGATAATTTCAATAACTAACTGAGTAGCCTTTATTAGGTCTTTAACTTCTATGAATTCTTGAGTAGTATGAACCCTTTGCATACCAGTTCCTAGAATAAGAGATTTTAGTCCTTTTTCATTAAAAACATTTGCATCGGAACCACCTTCATGCTTTTTAAAAGTCATTTCCCATCCTAAACGCTGTCCTGCTTTTTGAACAAGCTGACAAAGGTTATCAGAAGGAGGTATGTAAAAAGCCTGAAAAATTTTTTTAAATTTAAGTTTAAAAGAAGGCAAATCGTCTATTTTAACTGGGTATTTTTTAATAATTTCTTCAACTTTGTGCTGAATAAGTTGTTGCAACTTTTCTAATTTTTCTTGAGAATGACTTCGCATTTCTCCTTCTGCTATGGCTAAATCAGGAACAATATTAATATATTTTCCTCCACTTATTTTTCCTATATTCATAGTAGTCTCTTCGTCAATCCTACCTGTAGGGAGTTCTGCAAGAATTTTAGCTAAAAGGTGTATGGCATTTATCCCCTTTTCAGGTTCTATTCCGGCATGGGCAGACTTTCCATTTATTTCTAAGAAAAATTTAAAAGAAGAGGGAGCTCCATTTATAATTACCTGAGGAGATTTAGAGTCTAAAACCAATCCTTCTTTAGCATCTAACAACTCTATATTTAAATATTTAGCTCCAAGAAGTCCTATTTCTTCACAAGTAGTGAAAATAAATTCTAAAGGAGGGTAGGGGAAGAAATTTTCTTTTAAGACTTTTGCGGTTTCTATTAAAATAGCAATTCCTGCTTTGTCATCTGCACCTAAAATAGTTTTGCCATCGGTTCTAAAAATGCCATTTTCATAAATTATATTTGGATTTTCACAAGGACCTACAGTATCTAAATGAGCACAAAAAAAGAGAGGTTCTGAAGGAATAGTACCAGGAATTTTTACTATAAGGTTTCCCACTTCTGAACCAGTATTTTCAGCGGAATTGTCAAAAAAGCACTTAAACCCCAAGGCTTCAAAGATATCTGCAATATAATAAGCTAATTTTCCTTCTTTTTTGGAAGGACTTTCAATAAAAAGTAAATTTTGAAATTCTAAAATAAGTCTTTCAGGATCCACTAAATTAATACCTTATTTCGAAAGTAGAAAATTCACCTTTATAAGGTTCTTCTATCACTTCAACTTTGGTAACTATAGCCCCTGGTGAACCCTTATGACACCATTTAATTATTTCTTCAACCGCTGAATCTTCTCCTTCAAAAACAGCTTCTACTCTGCCATCTGGAAGATTTCTGACCCATCCTTTTAATCCTAGTTTATAAGCCTCTTTTTGAGTGTAAGCTCTAAAAAAAACTCCCTGAACTCTTCCTGAAACAAAAACATGAACTCTTTTCATTTCGTTAAATTAAAAAATACTAAAAATTACTAAAAAGTCAAGAAGGTATAAAGGTGCCAAACTTTTTTATTTGGAGACCTAAATAAGAACTAATTTTATTTTAAAACCAAAAAGATACAAAAATCCTCCTAAACTTAAAAATGGTCCAAAGGGAATTTCAGTTTTAAGTTCTAATTTTTCAGTACTCTTTTTAAAAAATTTTTTAAAAAAATACATTCCTAAAAAAGTTAAAATTCCGGTTAAAGAAGCTAAAAACATAATAGAAAAAAAGGATTCAAAACCCAAAAAAGCACCTATACCTCCCATAAGTTTAAAATCTCCCATTCCAATTCCTTCTTTCTTAGAAATTTGATAATAAATCTCGTTAATCAAAAATAATAGTCCTATTCCTGATAAAGAGGAAATTAAACTTGTTTTAAAGTCTAATAAAAAGTTAAAACCTGTTAAACTGAAAATCCATCCGCCAACTATTAGTCCTAAAGAAAGCTTATCGGGAATTTCTTTTACTTTTAAGTCAATAAAAGTGATAGGAATTAAAGTAAGCACAAAAAAAGAAAAACCTATAAAGGTCAAAAAGGAATAGTTCTTAAAATAAAAATAACAGCTTAAAAACAGTAAGGAACTTAAAATTTCAATCAGAGGATAAGTAGGAGGAATAGGTTTTTTACAAACATTGCATCTCCCTTTAAGCCATAAATATGAAAACACAGGTATGTTGTGATACCATTTTATAGGATTTTTACAACACGGACAAAAAGATAAAGCAGGCGAAAAAATGGAAAGATGGTTACTCCAACGATAAATTAAAACATTTAAAAAACTACCTATGCACAATCCTACAATAGAAATTAACAAATAATTTATAAACAATTTTTACGAACTTTTTTGATTTTCTAAAATACTCTGATAAACTTTTTTAGCTTCGTTAATATACTCTAAGCCTTTTAAATACAAAGTCCAAACGGGTTTTAAATTCTTTTCAATCATAAAAATTTCAACTCCTATACCGGGATTTTCTGGGGTTCCATAATGAACTATTATTCCAGATAAAGGTATTCTTCCTATGTCAGGAAGTTCTATTTCTAAATAAATTATTTTTTTATCAAACTTTTTATTAGTTTTAATGAAAAGCCCTCCAAAAGAAATATTGGAAACTTCATAAGAAATTGCTTCGTCTGGAAAATAAGCCTTTAGCTTAGTAAAAAATCTAGGAAATTTACGGTGATCAATCATGGGATTTTTTTTCTTCTAAAATTTTTAATAACTTAGGTATAGTATTGCCCACTTCAGTTGCTGTAAATCCGTAAGGACCGTATTTTTGATGAAGGTATCTTCCAGCTTCACCGTGTAAAAAAACAGCTAAACATGTTCCTAAAAAAGGTTCATAATTCTGGGCAAGTAAGGCCCCGATTAATCCTGAAAGAATATCTCCCATACCTCCCTGAGAAAGGCCAGGTTCATCAACAGAACTTATTCCTACTTTACCATCGGGACTCATAATTACAGAATGAGGACCTTTTAAAACTACTATAGAATCCGTAAGTTTAACTATCTCCTCTAAAGCCTTTAATCGATTAGATAAAATTTCTTTAATAGAAATTTTTAAAAATCTTTGAGCTTCACCCGGGTGTGGAGTTAAGACCTTAAGTCCTTTGTAATTTTTGAGAATTTCCGGTTCTTCAGAAAGAAGGGTGAGGGCATCAGCATCTATTACTAAAGGAATATTAATTTTAGAGAGAAGTTCTTTTAAAAAGTTTCTTACTCCTTCACTTAGACCTAAACCAGGTCCTATAACTATAACTCTTTTTCCTTCGCAAAGGGTTAAAAATTTTTCTAAACTTTTAAAAGAAATCTCTCCAGAAGCTTCTTCCTCTAAACCTGCTGTAAGAATTTCAGGTAAAATAGTAGAATAAATCTTTTGCAAAGTTTTTGTGGAAGCTAAAGTAACCAAACCTGCTCCACCTCTTAAAGCCCCTAAGGCAGATAAAATACCTGCACCACTTTTTCCTCTGCTACCAGCAAGAATTAAAACATGTCCAAAAGTTCCTTTGTGAGTATATCCAGTACGTGGTTTAAAAAACTTTTTAGCCCAGTTCCAATCTAAATATTCTCTTGAAGGACCTTTTTCTTCTATAATTTTACTTGGAAATCCTATTTTTACCACCTCTAAAATCCCCGTATATTCTTTTCCAGGATAAAAAAGATGCCCCGCCTTTATCAATTCAAAAGTTACTGTAAGGTCTGCTTTTACAGCACAACCCATTATCTGACCTGTTTCAGAGCATATTCCAGAAGGAATGTCTATAGCTACTACTTTATAATTTTCTTGGTGCTTATTAATATTAATTAAATTGATTACTTCGGCTAAGAAACCTGTAATTTCTCTTTTCAAACCAGTTCCAAATATAGCATCTACTATAATTTGAGGTTTTTCTCTGTCTAGTACTTTCTTTAATTCTTCTAAAGTAGAAATTTTTTCTAAATTGAAATCTAAATTTTTTAAAATTTTGAGATTAGTTAAAGCTTCCCCTTTATATTTTTCTTCTTCAGAAAGGAGTATCACCTTTACCTTGTATCCCATATCCCAAATATAGCGAGCACACACAAATCCATCTCCTCCGTTATTCCCTGGACCGCAAATAATCAAAACCTTAGGATATTTTTTTACAGGAAAATACTTAAAAATGTTTTCTGCTACACCTAATCCAGCTCTTTCCATTAAAACTTCTGCAGGAATTCCTAATTCATGAATAACTATTTTGTCAAGTTCTTGCATTTCTTTTCCTATTAGAACTTTCATTTTTCTCAGCAAATTAAAACTATTCCTATAACATAATCTTTTTCATGAGAGATAGATACTAAAATTTTGTTTCCGCGAAGTTTTTTAAAAACTTCTAAAGCTTTTCCTTTTAATTCTATAAAAGGGGCCCCAGAAAAAGGAGTTCTTTTTACTATTATTTCTTTCCAAGAAAAAGGAGAATACCCTCCCGTAGCTTTAAAAAAAGCCTCTTTTATAGAAAAAGCAGATGCCAAGTGAAAAACATATTTAGCTTTTTTAGAAGCATATTCTACTTCTTCTGAGGTAAAAATTTTATTAATAAATCTATTCCCGTATTGAGAAATTAGTCTTTCTATTCTTGGAATGTATACTAGATCTGCTCCTAGTCTCAAAGATTCCATTTTTGAGTTAAGTTTTCTATTAAATTGAGTCTTCTTTCGTGTCTTCCTCCCTCAAAGGGAGTAGAGAGGAAGGTTTTAACAATTTCTATGGCTATGCCATTTCCTATAACTCTGCCTCCGAGCACTAATACATTGGCGTTATTATGAAGTCTAGCCATTTTAGCTGAAAATGGTTCTTGACAAAGAGCAGCTCTTATAGAAGGAAATCTGTTAGCTAAAATACTCATACCTATCCCAGTCCCACAGATCAGTATTCCCAAATCAGCTTCTTTTTTTAAAATTTTTTTAACAGCTTCAATTCCATAAACAGGATAGTCTACAGATTCACAGGAATAACAGCCAACATCTATTATTTCGTAATTTTCTTCTTTTTTTAAAAATTCTTTTATACTTTCTTTTAAATTAAAACCTGCGTGATCTGAAGCTATAACTATTTTCTTTTTCACAAAAGTTTCCATTTTATTACTCCCACTTTTTAAAAACTAAACAGGCATTAGTGCCGCCAAATCCAAAAGCATTGGAAAGAGCTATTTTTATATTAGCTTTTCTAGCTTGATTAGGAACATAATCTAGATCACACTCTGGATCAGGTTCTTCTAGATTAATAGTTGGAGGAACAATTCCTTCATAGAGAGCAAGAACTGTAATTACCGCCTCGATACCTCCTGCTCCTCCCAAAAGATGTCCGGTCATGGACTTGGTAGAGGAAACCATAAGTTTATAAGCATGTTCTTTAAAAACTGCTTTTATGGCTTTAGTTTCTGCTATGTCGTTAAGTGGAGTCCCTGTTCCATGAGCATTTATATAATCCACTTCTTCAGGACTTATACCTGCATCTTTAAGAGCTAATTCCATACAAGCAGCTGCTCCTTCTCCATTGGGGCTTGGAGCAGTCATGTGATAAGCATCTGCATTTAGCCCATATCCTAAAATTTCAGCATATATTCTAGCTCCTCTTTTAAGAGCATGTTCTAATTCTTCTAAAATTAAAATACCACATCCTTCAGCTATAACAAATCCGTCTCTTTTTGCATCAAATGGGCGGCAAGCTTTTTCTGGAGGGTCGTTAAGACTGGATAAAGCTTTCATAATGGAAAAACCCGCTACACAAAGAGGAGTGATTACACTTTCTGTTCCTCCAGCAATGATAATTTTGGCTTTTCCTTCTCTTATAAGTCTAAAAGCGTCTCCTATAGCATGATTTCCTGCAGCACAAGCTGTACATACTGCACTGTTGGGTCCTTTAGCTCCAAAAAGAATGGCTACTTGCCCTGCAGCCATATTGGGAATAATCATAGGAATAAAAAAAGGAGTAATTCTTCTATAACCCTTTTCTTCAAATATTTTAGTATAATACTCTATTTTTCCTACTCCTCCCATTCCAACTCCAATAATTACTCCTACTTCTTCTCCAAGATCCTGTAAAGGAAGTCCTGCATCCTCTAAAGCCATTTTAGAAGCTGCTATAGCGTATTGAATAAAAGTATCTACACGAGAGACCAATTTAGCAGACATAAACTCTTCAGGATTAAAACCTTTAACCTCACCAGCAACTTTAGAAGGTAAATTAGAGGCGTCAAACTTAGTTATTGGACCTATTCCAGATTCTCCAGCTTTGATTTTCTCCCAAGTTTCCTTTACACCTATTCCTAAAGGAGATACAGCTCCAAGTCCTGTAACTACAACTCTTTTTCTTTCCACGAAACAACCTCTTTTAAAATTTTTTTTATTACCCTTCACCAATTCTAGACTTTACATATTCTATAACATCCTTTACAGTTTTTAATTTTTCTGCATCTTCATCAGGAACTTCCATACCAAAAGTTTCTTCCATAGTCATTACCAATTCCACCAAATCTAAAGAATCAGCTCCTAAATCATCAATAAAAGAGGCCTCAGGTTTAATCTGGTCTTTAGAAAGATTCAACTTTTCAGCAATAATATCCACAATTTTTTCTTCCAAAGACATGTAAATCCTCCTTTCCTTTTAAAATTTTTTTTACTTTTTAC